>JAUXGE010000016.1 GCA_030622435.1 Planctomycetota bacterium | reverse complement strand
TCTTCGAACTGGCCCTTACCGGTCTCGGGGTACTTCTTGTTCTTAATGGTCAACAGGTATGTCGCGTCCTTGACTGGCTCATGCTCCTCGTCCAGGACGCGCAGTCGCAGGAACACTCTGTCGGTGCTTGTCTTGAGGGGGGTGTGTGTATTGGTGGACCCGGTTTCGTTCTTCTTCTTGGTTTCCGGAATAACCACTGTGTCGCCGGTCGGAACCTTCTTGTCGCCGTGAAAGAGGATCAGTGGGTTCTTGCGCTTCTTCGCGAGGGCTGAATTGTGTACCCACAGGGAACGCCAGTCCTGATAGCCGGCGTCCGTTGCCAGTGCGGGGAGGTGATCATTCCCTTTGACAGTGTGGTTCTTGGTCGCCATTAGCTGCGCCTCCTAGGCCAATCCCCATTCCTCGGCATCTCGCCGCGGGAGTGTAATCTCACACTGACCTTCTTCATCGACCCACACCCGCCTGTAGCCGTTCACGTCTAATGTGCCAGGGATTATCTTCCCGCTCGGCGTTTTAATCTCAAAATACTCACCGGGCACAGGGTTACCGTCCGGATCCTTCAGGTCGATCGATATCCACTGTCCCTCTACCGGCTCAATCTCGACAGGCGGTGTCGGGCTCTCCTCGCCCGTGTAGGACACATCCTTTCCAGGTGTCGCCGCATCCGCCTCTTCGGGCTCGGCCGGTGCCGCCGGTCCGCCGCTGATCGAGCTTGCAAGCGCGGCTCCGCCGCTGTTGAGCTTGATCTGGGTGCCCATGATCGTGACGCCCGAACTGTCGATCAGCACGAAGTTCCCCCCACACTTCAGGCTGATCCCCGACGTGGACTCCACAACGACCGTATCCGCCTTGATATGGTACTCGGACGCCACTTTGTGATCGTGGTTCCCGCCGAAGTCGTGGAACACGTCGCCGCCCACAACCACGGACTGGGATTCCGCGACGTCCAATGCGTCCTTGGCCTCGAGTTTGATCGAGCGGTGCCCCGTGATTTTCTCGCGCTGTTCGTCCTCGACGATCAGGTATTGCTTCTTCTTGACGTTGCGGCGCTCCTCGTTTCCGACGCGTGTGTGCAGGTCCGCCTGGGCGTGAATGAGCACTTGTTCGCTGCCCTTGAGGTCCTCGAAGCGAATCTCGTTTGTCCCGCCGCCCCCTTTGCTGCTGTGCGTCTTGATGACGCTCTTGGTCTTCTCGCCGGGAAGCCCATAAGGCGGCATGTGGTCCGCATTGAACACACGCCCGATGATGATCGGCTTGTCCGGATCGCCCTCCAGGAAGTCTACGACGACCTCCTGCCCGACCCGGGGCAGGAACATCATGCCGTACTGCCCGCCGGCCATCCCCTGGCTGACCCGGATCCAACAAGACGCATTCTCGTCCAACTGTTGCTTTCGATCCCAGTTGAACTGCACTTTTACCCGGCCGTACTCGTCGGTGTAAATCTCCTCGCCGGACGGCCCCACCACGCGTGCCGTTTGCGTCCCTCGGACCACAGGCCACGGCGTGACGCGAGGCGGGCGGTACACCACGTCGGCAGGCATGCACTCGAACCGGCATTCATGCACCGGGGTACGCAGATCCACCGACATCGATCGCGATACGTCATCGAGCAGGTTGGGCAATACGAGGGCCTCGAGCGGGCTTCCACCACAGGCCACAGCAGTACTCGGCAGATCGCGGCAGACCTGCCCGGCATGATACAGCCATTGCGTCAGAGCGCGGCGCGCCGTCGAGTCGCCGACCTGCAGACGCGAGACAATCTGGAGCAAGGCCTCAGCCAGCTGCCGGGTGGCTTCGTTCTCACTCCTCTGTGCTTGTAGCAGGGATTCGTGAACCCGGGGGTCCACAAGCTGTCCACGACCGTTCGATCCACCAGTCGTGCCCTCCGTGGATTGCCGACCTTCGTGAGTGGCGCTGGTGATGAGATACGAACCGTTCACACTTTCCGCAGGATGGTCCGCCAGATCGAACTTACAACCCGGCGTCAATCGGGGAGAGTTGCTTCGTCCGATCCCCGAGACCCGTCCGGAGTCGAATTCCTCCGCACGCATGCCCGCAAGCGTCTGCCCGGCACTCTGCTCGGCGTACTCGCCCGGATAGTCGCTGAATTCCAAGCCCGCATCCCGGCCACAATCCTGCTTCGACTCGAGGTTGAGCATCGGGTTCTCGAAGCTGAAGTCGTTCAGGACCACGGATCCGGGTCGAACACACTGTCCGAGGCGAAAGCGGAAGACGTGCTCCTCACTGACGTTCATGTCTGAGGGGAGCTGATAAGGTATCTCCGGTTCACCGTCGATTGGTGCGTAATCCGAGGAGTCGGCCAGCTTGAGTACGTGACCGTCCTGAGAGTGCTCGAAGTACCACCTGATGCCCTCCTCTTCCATAAGCCGGCAGATGAAGTTGTAGTCCGTCTCGCGGTACTGGACGCAGTAGTCACGCGGTGAAGACGCCCCCTCCACGCCGCTCAGATCGAATCGATCTGACGCGATTCCCGCATCCGTAAGTACCTGTTCGATGATCTCCTTCACGGATTTCTGCTGGAAGATCTGCGATTGATAGCGGTGCGAAAGAAGCCAGACCTCGGGAACCAGTTCTGCTCGATAGAAGGTCTTGTCGGCATTCCCACCGGTAAGCTCGAAACGGCCGACGATTCCGTGGAACCACCGTGCCCCCCAGTCTCCATTGACACTGAGCACGGCCCGCTTCCCCACGACCTGGTCGAATTCTGAAACCGCGAAATTGGATGAGAGTTCGATCTCGAAACGGTAGAGCTGGCAAAGACCCTCAGTCCCACAGTACCGCAAAACGAGGAACTGGTCAGCCTCTCCCCCCTCGATCGTAAATACCAGATCCGCCTGGGTTTCTTCTTCTGTTATAGGCATCGGTCCAGGCTCCTGCTCATTAAACCTCACACTCCGCGTTTGCCGCCGCTACGTCCGTCAATCCGTGAACGTGTACGTGAACTCTCCGGACTCGTCCGTCCCCATCGTGACCGTTGACGGCATCGTCTCGTCACCCATAAGCTCCAGAATTCGGCGCGACAAGTCCGGTAGCACGACCTGATCCAGAAGGTGATCGATCTGCCGGGCACCGATGTCCACCTGGTTGCAGCGGCTGGATATCGCTGGGTACACCGAATCCTCGATAACAAACGACATCTTGTGCGAGGTGGCAAGCCGCTTACCAACCTTGTTCAGTTTCATCCTCGCAATCGACTGGAGAATTTCCTCCCCCAGCGTGAAGAACGGGACCACGGTCATTCGAGCAACGAGAGCCGGTTTGAAGTGCTCCCGGAGCTGAGGGTAGATCGCCTCCTTCAGGTCTTCGAAGTCGACCTCATCTTCCTGCTCGCACATGGTCTGGATGACATCGGTGCCGATGTTGCTCGTCATGATGATGACGGTGTTCTTGAAGTCGATGATCCGGCCCTCACCATCTGCCAGCGTGCCCTTGTCGAAAACCTGGTAGAACAGGTTCATGACGTCGGGGTGCGCCTTTTCGACCTCGTCGAGCAGTACCACCGAGTACGGGTGCTGTCGGACCGCTTCCGTCAACACACCGCCCTCGCCGTAGCCGATATACCCCGGCGGCGACCCCTTCAGTTGCGAAACCGTGTGGGCTTCCATGAACTCCGACATGTTGATCGTCGTCAGGAAACGGTCCCCACCGAAAAGCAAATCTGCGATCGCAAGCCCCAACTCCGTCTTGCCCACGCCGCTGGGTCCCACACAGAGAAACGCCCCGAGCGGCTGCGCCGGGTTGCCCAGCCCCGCTTTACCGGTACGCAGCTTCTGTGCGATGATCGACAACGCGGGATCCTGGCCGACCACGCGCTCGCGAAGCCGATCTTCCATCTGAAGCGTGGCGGCAATCTCGTCCTTCACCATGCTCCCGACCGGAATCCCCGTCCAATCCGACACGACCGACGCGACCGCGGACGCGTCCACGTGCGGATGGAGTAGGGGGGCGTCACCCTGCATCTCGGAAAGCGCCTCCATGGCCTCACTGATCTGCACGCGCAGCGCTGCTTCGTCCTCGGTACTTGCAGGTGTTGGCGCCTCCACCTTCTCCGGTTTGGAATCCGGTGCCTGTTGTTTCTCGGTTTTCTCGCCGACGTCCGGAGCCGACTGTTGTTCTTCCTCCTGGTCGTCCGCCGGCGACGCGAATTGACGCAGCTTCGATCGTAGTTCGAGGATGCGGTTGACGGCCGCCAACTCCTCCTGCCAGCGTTTCGCGATCCGCTCGCGTTCCTCGAGCAGCGATTCGCGCGTCTCCTCCATCTCCTGGATCATGCTTGCGTCCGGAGTGAGCCCGCTTGCCTCATCTCGCCGAACGGCGGTGATCGCGGTGTCGAGGTGGCTCAGACGTCGATCAACGTCCTCGAGAACGGCAGGTTCCGTGGTCATGCCCACCGCCACACGCGCGGCCGACGTATCCAGCAGATCGACTGCCTTGTCCGGAAGGAAACGACCGCTGATATAACGGCTCGATATGGAAACCGCAGCGGATACGGCCTCGTCCAGGAGGACGACCTTGTGGTGCTTCTCGTACTTCTCCTTGAGCCCGCGAAGCATCACGACCGCACTGTCCACGTCGGGTTCGTCGCAGCGAACCAACTGGAATCGGCGCTCCAGCGCCGCGTCCTTCTCGAAGTATTTCTTGTACTCCGCCCAGGTCGTAGCGGCGACCGTACGCAGCTCCCCTCGAGCCAGTGCCGGCTTGAGCAGATTGGCGGCATCGCTTCCACCGACCGCTCCACCCGCTCCGATAAGCGTGTGCGCCTCGTCGATGAAAGTGATGATAGGCTGCTCGCTACCCTTGATCTCCTTGATGACGTTCTTGAGCCGGTTCTCGAACTCGCCCTTTACGCTGGCACCTGCCTGTAACAGCCCGAGATCCAGTGTTATGAGCTTGACACCCTTGAGTGTCGGAGGCACGTCACCTTCGATAATCCTGAGTGCCAACCCTTCGACAATGGCCGTCTTCCCCGTGCCCGGCTCGCCGACGATGATAGGGTTGTTCTTCCGCCGCCGCGCGAAAATATCGACCAGCTGTCGGATTTCATGATCCCGACCGAACACCGGGTCGATTTCACCGGCTTGGGCTTTGGCCGTCAGATCTATGGTGTACTGGGCCAGCGCCGCTCCGTCCGTCGGCGCAGGTCCGCCGGCAGCCTCATCCGACGATGGCGCCCCGGCGGATCCGAGGACGATCTCGTGAAAATGGTCCCTGAGTTGGTCCACGTCGATTCGGTCGAGTTCCGGGGTGAACTCACCCAAACGGGTATGGTCGGGATTCAAGGCGAACGACAGGATGACCAGACCCGACCGGATCTGATCGAACCCGAACTCGTCCGCCAGCACGGCAGCCGATTGGAACAGCTCGACAACCTTGGGCGACAACGCGGGTTTGGCGCGATGCCCCGTGGGCAGCTCTCCCAGAATGTGCTGCAACGCGCGGCGAATCTGCGATCGGTCAACCTTGAAGGTGTTGAAGACTCGCGTGACGTCCCCGCCCGTGTCGTCCAGCATGCGGAGGAGCAAGTGCTCCGGTGTCACTTCGAAATGTGTGCGCGACTGGCACAGCGCCGTCGCACCCTGAAAAGACCGGATGCTGTCCGGATCGCATCGCCCGAGTACCCTCCTAAGGTCTTCAGCTTTTACAGGTTCGGTCATTCTCGGTCATCCCTTGCCAGCAGATTCGTGCTCGGTGATAGGACCGAGCGGCCATAGCCGAAACAGTATACTAACAACGCCGGATTATCATGCAGCTCGACCTTGCGACGACTTTCCGTTCGACGTCGGCCCCGGCATAGGTCCAGGATCGGCCATGCGGTGGGCATCGAACGTTACCGACGTCTCCGATACCTCCTCCGTTCGCACCCAAGTCGTGAACCCCAGACGTCCAGCCTCATTATCCGAAGACAACCGCATTTCCGGAATCTCGTTCTCCCGGATCCGAAGCTCGAACGCAAAGGCCAACGGATCCACGCAATAGAACCTCACCAACGAACGGGTCTCATGAAACCGTGGACCGTCAGGAAGGAATGAGACGTATGTCTCCCACGACATAGGGCCCAACCCGACGTTGAACATCCCGCTCAGGTCGTACAGCTCCTCGCCAACCGTCAGGTCCATGCCGAGGCGACTGTTCGCAACGCCGATCAGGTTCCGGTCGCCCGGGGGCACCGCTACCCACCGACCCACACACGGTTGAACCTCGACGTCCAGCCCGTGCCAATAATCCAACAACATTCCCTCGAGCATTACCGCACAGCGCGGTCGTTGCGTGAGAAGCCCCGTGTAGCGTAAAAGACGCAGCGGATCCACACCCAGAATGGATCGGTCGTAGCCGGGGGAGCTGCCGATCAGCCACTGGAGATAGTCGGTAATCAAATCACGCCCGGGCATGCCGAACGAGCGATCAAACCGGTACTTAAGCCAACTTCGATAGAAAAGCGAAATCAGGCGATGGTGGAAGACATCCAGGAAGTCGCGAACCGGCGTCGATCCTGTCTTCTGATCCGCCTTTGCTGACGCGGATGCCGCACCGTCCCGGGCCTCGTCCTCGGGTGAATCGCCCGCCTGTTCCACGGAACGCAGAATATCGACCGCGTAGTGTAGGGGCATTGGCGTGCTCACGCCGTAAAGCCCCAGGAAGGAAACATCGATCAGGTAGGTCGATGCCTCGTCGGCGGGATCCCCGGATTTCGTGATCCTACGAACGTCCGTGGATGGAAATCCGAGCGAGACATCGGGCCGGAACCGCAAGCGCTCGTGGGCTACGGGACCGCGATCTCCGACGGGCACCTGCCCACCGACAAACCTCTCCAGCAGCCACACGGCCTGGAAGAAGTCGAACTCCCACCCTGCGGATACCAGGCGCTCGAGCCATGCACCCTCGTCGCTGGTTCGCAGGTCATTTGGGCTCGACTCCGTCATCCTATGCGCTCTCCTTCGTTCCGGCGGGAGTCAACTGTTCGCCCCAACGCGGCGGAAACGTATGCAAATGACCGCTTCTCGTGAAACGAACCGTTAGCTGCGTATGCCCGTTGATCGTCGCATATAGTCCCATGAAGCGGTCGAGGATCGCCGAGAACAGATAAGCGTCTCCCTCGCCGGCAAAATGATCCTCGTCCAATTCGATCTCGATCGCCGAGCCCCTCACGGCGGCGCCACGGATCATTCGTTCGTCAAACCGGGTCCGGATACTCGATATGCCGTCTAGCAGGCGTTGATGGGCGAGTGCCCGCTGGGCATCGTGCTCCGACTGGAAGTCGTACACACGCAGTAATTCCCTGAAATGCCGGACATCGCTCAGCGATACGTAGTGCAGAGTCATGTGCGAGATGAGACGCCAGGGGAGCGCCTTACCCAAGGGCGGTGCGATCGTCTCCGTCGGGCTCAGCAGGTTACGGAAGCGAGTGCCCGCCGGCGAACTGTCGGTCGGTTCAGTGATGTCACCGGCACGCAGGGCCGAAGGAAGATCGCGGTTCGTGCATGTCAGCTCGAGCGATGCGGTCTCCTCGACCGCGGGTCCGCCCGCGCCGCTTCCCTTCACGAACGAGATCCACGTGTCCGTACCCTGTCGCGCATCGCCGCCTACGACGTTTGGTGTCACGTGAGTCTGGTAGTAAGTAGCTGATTGCGGATCAGCCGTCGCCATATGCTCAAATGAGTAGAACGGCTTGTAACTGTGCGGCGTCAGACCATCCGCATGCGTAACCGCGCCGACCTCGTCAACGGAGTAGATCTCCGCGTGGCGCCGGTCGGACACGCCCGATTTCGTCGGTTGAATCAGGTATTGCGTTCGATCGTGTCGCATCCGGATCGGGTCCGCCGTGTGCGCGAACAGGTTGACGATGGGCGCGCAGTGGAGCCGGATGTTCTCTTTGGATACCAGTGGAAACGACTCGAGCCGGCGGTTGAAAGTGAAAGCCAGTTCGACCGTGTTCGTCAGTTCCAGATGGGACACCGCATCGTCCAGACCGGCCACGTCGATGAACAGGAACCGGTCCTTGAACGCGAAGTATTCCTGGAGCAGGCGGTATCCGGAACACGAACGAGGTGCGTACGGCAGCACGCCCTCATCGCGGTTGAGCCCGCCGGGAGAAACTTGCTCCGGCTTCAGCGTCAAAACACCACGGTTATTCTCGTTCGAGCCGTCACTGACCGTCACGATCTCCAAATGCGCCGCAAGCAGCAGATACAGTGTGAACGATGTTTGCTGGTCGCCGGCCAGATGAAACCTGACCGAATCCAACTCTAGCGTGTCGAGGGAGACCTTCTCAGATGTCCTGAGGCGTAATACGAGCCGTACCGGCTTGGCCGCTTCCGTCTCGAGCCTGACAGTATCTATCGTCCATGGCCTGAGCGCGATGGGCCAGGACGACCTGTAGCGGCACCGTGTCCCCTCAACCGGGGTGCTCGCGAACTCCGATCCCGCTTCGACCACCATCGGAGCCTGCATGGCCTCGATGTCCGGCAGCAATTCCAACACCGTCATCGACGGAATAGGGCGCAGGTAGTGGGGCCACAGCAGGGACATCATGTTCGCGGTGAGTTCCGGCAGCTCATCATCGAGCTTCTGCCGGATTCGACCGCAGAGAAATGCCACACCCTCAAGGAGACGCTCGACGTCCGGATCGGATCCGCGGTCCGAAAGATATCTGGCAATCTCCGGGTTGGCGCGGGCGAACTCGGGGCCAACCTCTTTGAGATAACGCAGCTCGTCTTGGTAGTAACGGTTGCTCACCACGTCATCCGATCATCGACAGCCAAACGACTTCTGTATGGCTCGGTGGCCCACGGCTTCAGCCGTGGAGGACGCGTTGGGTGGCCCATGGCTTTAGCCGTGGGGGACTCGAATCTCCCGTGTCCTCCGATCCCATCAGCCTGCGGGACGCGGCAACGTCAGCCGGTCTAGTCGTACACGTCATACCGACCCTGGCCCGAAACGGTCGTCTCGTAGAAGACACGATGTTGCCCTGACCGGCCAATCAACGTGGCGTCGACGCGGAACGACAGCGTATGCGGGGCGTCCTCATCTATGACCCGCTTTACCTTCACACGCCGAAGTCGCGGTTCGTACTTCTCGATCGCTACGCGAATCGCTTCTTCGATCGCCTTTACATGGTCGCCGCTACCGCTCGTCAGGTCCGTCAGCGCCGGCAGGCCGTAGTCCGGCATCGCCTGGCTGAACCCGTGTCGCGAGTTGAGCATTCGAGCCAGGTTCTGGCGGACCGAATCCATCAGAGCCTCGGGATCTTCCTTTGCCGAGGGTTCCAACCTCCCCCGAGAACGATCACCGGCCGCGGCGATGCGTTGCAGCAGCGTCTGCTCGAGCCCCATCAGCTACACCTCAACCACGCGACGACCAAGCGACCAAGAAGGCGCCGTGCCGATCCAGGGCCATGTAGCGCAGTACGACAACGGCACCCTTGTCGAGCCGTCACGGCTCCTAAACGCCTGGCGAACGCCACGAATCCATCTCGACCACGCTGTCCGGCATCCAGTTCCACTCGATCTCCTCGTACACGAAATTCACTTGCTCCATGTGCCGGTAGCTCTCGTTGGCCGGAACGAAGCTCATGGGCATGTACGGCCGGATGTCGACAACCCGGGCCTGCTTGATAATGATCATGTAGTACTCCGTCTCTGCCCTCGTGCTCGGGTCGATCCGATAGAACACGAGCTTCACTTCGGGGATGTTCTTCCCCTCGCACAGCGATTTGTGAAGCATCGGAGTGGCCTTGTCGACCACTTTTACGACGCTCAAAGGCTTGTGCACACGCGGACCGGTTGCCTGTCCCGTGTCCGGGTCGATCGGCGAGTGCAGTCCGTGAGAAATCTCGAACACATCGCTGCTGCCCTCGCGGCCGTCTTTTTCCGAGGAGCCTTCGATGTCTGTTACCCAGAGGTTGCATGGAGTTGGCATGAGCTTCGTCTCCTATTTGGTAGCGGCCCGGGTCGTCCGATCCTTGACGGGCCTCACCACGAGACCCCGCGGTCGGTTGCTTCCCGAATGCCTATGATCCACATCGGTCGCAAGCCGCACCGAGCGGCTCACATCTCAGTCCTTCATCTTCATGTGCAAGCCCTGTGCCGTAACACGGCGACATGGACATGCAGTACGTCTCAAGTGCCGTTAGTAATGTAATGACAGAGACTTATGTTCATTTTGAGCCAGGTTAAGGTCGGTAATCAGCCGGACCGAACCTCCCCGGTCTGGGCTGCCGTGCCCAGTCCAAGGATACGACCTGGGCTCGGAACACCAGGTCGCCTCCGATATCCACGTACAGACCTGGAAACATGGGAATCAAGCCACTCTCGCCTTGACTCCATACGGCTTCCAGTCACACAGGGGATGCTGAGCACCGCTCGTTTTGTGACATCAAGACTTATACGCGAGGGGGATCCCAGTTCCACCCGTGCGACAGGACAGTTAATGGCGCCCCGTACTGTGCTGCCGGCTTAGTTGCGTCCTGCTCGATTTTCTGAACTGAATCCGGCTCCGGGTGCCCCGTGGGAACTTCACGTTCTCCTCCCAAAGGTGCTCCCCAACTCACCACAGGGCTCGAGCCCTGTTCCCTCAGAGACATCAGTTGCTTGACCAGATAAGTGGGCAGGGTGCTCATCGTCTCTTCAGGACGGTCGGCCCGTGATTCAGCCTCTTCGTTTGGCATCGTGAGTCTCCTTAGTTGTCCAACGTCGGCGTACCGTCAATCTCTTCAAGTGGCAACGAGCGTCGCCCGCCACTGAGTCATCGTGGCAGCCTTAGGTCCATCCGGGTCACGCCGTCACGATCTCCCGCGCATACCGTTGCCCGCTGCGAGGTTCCTTTGTCCCAGTTACACCACCATCAACTCGGCGGCGGATCGAACTGCCCGACCATCGAAAGCTCGACCTCCACACCCTTGAGCTTGAAGTGTGGGATCATCTGGATCTCGGACTTGAACATGCCCGGCTTGCCGGGCACGGCCTCCGCCGTCACCTGAATCTCCTTGAGCGGGTACTTGGCGGCCAGCTTGTCATCCAGCGTACCCTGCCGGCAGTACTGCTTGAGCCACTTGTTGATTTCGCCCGTCATCTTGTCGGCGTCCATCACGCGGCCCATGTTCTCACGCCAGATCACCTTGAGGTAGTGCGCAAGTCGGCAAGAGATCATCAGGTAGGGCAGGGACATCCCGAGCCTCGCTCGCGTCTCGTCCTCCTTGCCCTCGGCCGTGTCGGGGTACTTGCCGACACGCTTGGCGGACGGGGCGTCGAAGAACGCCGCGTTGTCGGATCCCTTTCGCATGACCAGCGGCGTGAACCCGAAGTTGCACAGGTCAACGTCCATGTCCTCGGAGATCAGCGTCTCCGTCGGGATCTTCGTCTGGTATTGCCCCATGGCCTCGTACTGATGCAGTGGGAGGTCCGGGACCGTCCCGCCGCTCGTGGGACCCACGACACTGTTGTACCAGCCGAAGTTGGCGAAGCTCTCCGTCATGCGCCCGGCCATCGCGAACGAGGCGTTACCCCACAGATACCGGTCGTGCTTCTCGACCCGCACATCCTCCTCGAACGTGAAATCCTTCACGTCCTGATCCTCGACCGTGTACGGCTTGCGGAGCAGGAACCGCGGCATAGCCAGACACACGTAACGGGAGTCGTCCGAGTCGCGGAAAGAGTTCCACTTCGTGTACTGTGGCTGCTCGAAGATTTCGTACATCTCGGCCATCTTGGGCAGGCCCGTGAAATCCTCTTCCTTCTTGCCGAACATCGTGGACGATGCGCCGGCGACGAACGGCGCCTTTGCCACTGCGGCCACCCGGGACACCTCAGAGAGCAACTCCACATCCGGTGTACCGTGCCCGAACGTGTAGTTCGACACCATCATGCCGAAGGGATTACCCCCGAACGTGTTGTACTGGTCGCGGTAAACCGTTTTGAACAGTCCGGACTTCTGCCAGTCCGGGCTGTCCTGAAAGTCCTCCAGCAGGTCCTGCTTGGAGGCATTGAGCATCTCGATCCGGATGTTCTGCCGGAACTCCGTGTTGTCGATCAAGTAGCGCAGGCTGCGCCAGGAGGATTCCAGCGCCTGGAACTCCGAGCTGTGAAGCACTTCGTTGACTTGCGCGCTGATCTGCTGGTCGATCTCGGCGATGAAATCGTCGACGACCTGTTTGTTGATGGTCAGCTTCTTCAGATCGAGCCCTGCGGCCTTCTGAACGATTCCGGCGATCCCCTTGCGGTATAGATCGCGGTACTCGTTGTCGAGATCCCAGCCGTCGATCAGGGCGTCAACGGTAGTCGTCTCTGCCGCTCCCGCCGCGGCGGCCTCGGGCTGTTGCGGTTGTTCTGCCATGTCTTGGTTCTCCGTCAAAATCGAACGCCGAATGCCGCACCGCTTAGCAGCGCGACCACGGACTTCTCACTTTAAGACAATCACTGCGCAGGTGTCTCAGGCTCCGCAGGTGGTGGATCACCTGAGGGCTCCGCCTCAGGTGCCGGGGCCGGTGCAGGGGCATCGGCGGCTTCTGGCGCCGGTGCTGCCGGGGCTTCCGCAGTGGACAACATGGACACGATCTGATCGCGCACCGCGGGGTCCTTGATTGCGTCCAGCAGTTGTTTCTGCGCCGCCTTGTCCCCCATCTTCGGACGCAGGGCCTTGATCGCGTCACGAAGCTCGACAAGGTTCTTGAGCTGGGGCACCTGCCGGGCGATCGACTCGGGACGGAAGTCCTTCAGCGTCCCGAACTTGAGCGATACAGGCAGTTCACCGCTGCCGCTGATACGGTCGGGCACCGACAGGTCCATCGAGAGGTTGAAACTCTGCATGACCGAGTCGAAGTTAGACTTGTTGATGTCCACCGGTTTCCGGTCGTAAATTCCACGCTTGTCATCCTTTTGAGTGTAATCACCCATCACCAGCATGCGGAACGGAAGTTCCGGCTCCGCTCCGCCGCGAAGGCGATCCGAGATGGCGATGTTGACTCGCGATTCGCGAGCCTTCGAAGCTCCCTTGGCCATGGTCCGCTCCTCTGTTTTGAATACCCTTTGAAGATCACTGGCCGGACGGCTCGGCAGCGAGCGCGGCCAGTGGATCCAACTGACATAACCACGCGAACGAATCGCGAACTCCCTGAAGCGCCTCCGGTGTCGGTGCCTTCTGCGACATCGTCAGCGATTTCCGGCAACGGTACAACGTCTGGGCAACAGCCACCGCCAGCGAGGGCTCCCACTCGTCGATCCGGTGACGCAGAACCCCCCCCCGGCTCTCTTCCAGCAATGATGCCGCCAGACTAAGACGCTGGCCCTCGAAACACAATTGCGCAATGCGAAGGCGCCATAAGAAGCGGTCGCGCTGCTGAGTGCAACCCTTGAGACCTTCGCTGAGTTCCTGGACGGCCTCCTTGAGCTTGCCCGATCCCGCCAGCTTTCTTGCCTTCTCCGACGCTTCCGCCAATCTCCCGTCGGTGGCGCCGATCGCCGCGCCGTCTCCTCCGCCCTTGACGGGGACCACCTCCGATTCGATCCACATCTTCGTCTCGCCGTTGCACAGCGAAGTCCCGTTGCGGAACCGGAGCTCGAACAAACCATCACCCAGTCGAAGGACCAGGGCGGCGGTCTGCCCCATCACGGCCTCGCGCGCCCTGTCGAAAGTAGGACCCAGACCAGTCATCGCGGCGCACACGTACCGCTGAAGATCCAGCCAAAAGGGGTCGTTCGATCGGAAAGCGGCCTCCGCCCCCTTGAGTAGGTGCTCCCACAGGCTATTCGTGTGCTGGTGCGTGAGAGCCTCGACTACCGTATTGTCGGGTGGTTCGATCTGGAACTTTCCCGCTTCCGACGTAGGAAGGGAAATCTTCGACCATTTCAGCACCCGCGGCACGGCGTAGGGGATCGGGTCCGTCAGGTCGGCCTTACGCAGGAATGTGCACGCCTGGAGGATCGCGTTTAGCGCACTGCTGGGATCCGCGACCTCACCGGCTGCAAAGGCCGCGCCGCCCGCGGCCGCCGCCGCCCCCGCAGGAGCGGCCGAGCCCTCGGCAGGCGGAGCCGCTGCCGGTTTCGGGCGTTTCGCAGCATGTTCCTTGATGCCTTTCTTGAACTTTCGGAAGTCCGGCGGCTCGTCCGGCATCTTCTCCTTCAGCGCCGCCTCCAGCTCATCCGTCCGAGTCAAACACGTGTCAAGGGCATCGAAATCATCAGGCTTGGGCTGGTTGTCGCGGAACCACCCCTGCTCCGAGAATCGGTTTGCCAATGCCTCGATGCGCGCCTTGCGACGGCGCGGACGTTGAGGGAACGATCCGTCCCAGAAGTTCTTGACGAGCTCGGCCAGAAGGCCCAGGACTGCTGCAAGCCCGGAGTATGCATGCAGCTTGAAGAGAGCATGCCCGAACGATGCCGCGATTTCCACATCCTTCGATTTGTCTCTCAGAACGGCCGTCGCGCTTTGTTCGATTTTGTGCCAGTCAGGCTCATCCGCTTCGATGCGGTCGACCTTGGATATCTCGGCCACGACGGCGAGGTACTCCTCGTCCTCGGCAGCATCCACGCCGCACGGCTCCCCGCCGGCGATCGGGTTCCTTCCCAGCTCGAGTATCGGTGTCTCGTCAAACGGTGGCATCAACCTCACCTGCCCGAAGCACGCCAAGGACCGCGACGCGGTCGATGCGTCCAGAACCACCAAGGCGATCAGGCAACAGCCTGGAACGGAAGGGGGAGTGAATCAGTCGGTCTGCTTCGTGACAGTTGTCTCGCTCACATGTCAGCCGCTTCCGAGGAACAAGAACGGCCTGCCCGATGGTCACACTCCCCGCGCGAGCGCCGCACGCCTCCAAACAATACGACGGCAGGCCCGCACAAACACGCTCGATCAGAATAAGGGCGCGATGCGCCAAGTCAACCCGCTTCAACGGGGCTGCACACGAAATCGGCCCAAGTCTCCAGCGAATCGGTCGTGGGCGAAACTGCGTCCGACATCTCGTCTGGATCCGCTACGTCGTCCGGCGGCTTGGCCGCCGAGAGGTCGTCTACATAGGGTAACGTTTTGACCAGCGGTGTGAGCAAAAGGAAATCGTCGGCGACCACCTCACGCACGATCACGGCCAAATGGCCGGAACCGCTGTCCGGCTCACCCGACACGATCAACGACAGCGATCGGTTCGAGAGTTCCAGCCGCGTCTCCAGCCAGCGAACCCAACCTGCAAGCTGGGTGTCGAGCGGGTGACGCATGGCCAATGGAAACCTCAGCGTAGGTTCAATCCCCTTCGACGCGTGCGATGCCAGGTTCTCACCCGAGTCCAGCACGAGGCGGAGCCATGTCCCGCGATCTGCCGTCTCGAGCTGGTCCTTTACGTCCTCGAACCAAGCATCCAGGGACAGGGCTCGACCGGTCGCCTGCCACGACGCATCCGACGTCTCAGCGTCGATGCCCGCCAGATCCACTTCCCGATCCCCGAACACAGACTCGAACCGGCCGGGAGAGTTGATGAATCGAGGGATCTCACGCCTGAGCGCCAACAGGTCGCGAATCACCCGCGAGACGCCGATCAAACAATCGCTTGTCGGTCCAGGCCATTGCGACGTCGGGACTCCAGCGTAAAAGCACAACGGGAACGGCCGACCTCGCATATCCCCACCATAATCGAGGAAGCAAGCGATGACCGTCATTCCGGACTTGGGCAGGCGTATGGCGCCACCCGACACCGGCAGGCGAGCTGTGCGTACGCTTTCGCCCCCGCGACCGCGATACAGCTCGAACCCCTTCAGAACCCAGTCATTGAACTCGACAGCCCAGCCCTCATCCGCGGGTGAGCTGTAATAGTCCGGGTAGGTCGGAAGCTTGCCGAACCAGCGGATGCGCGCATCAGCCTTTAGCTTTGGTGCCTTGGACTTGAATAGGTCTCTTAACGCCATCAACGTCCCACTACGGACCCGGTGCGCCATTCGGCTCCTGTGTTGTCTTCCCGGCTCCCCGGTCGATCGTCGTCCGAACCCACACCGTTTTCATTAACTCTTCTTCAGCGAGTCCCCCGTGCCTGAGCCGAGACCTTCGTGAGCTTCACTATGGGCTCCGGTAGCGGTTGCACAAGCCGGAACACGAGCTTGTCGCCGACCGTATTCTGAGAGTCCTCCGTTTGTGGATCCGTGAAGCTGTGCGTCACATACCAGGTCTTGTCTTGATCCTGTCCCACACCGTACCGATGAAGGTAGGCGCACAGTGCCAGCGGCGAATAGGTGCCGAGCGTCTTGGGACTACCCGGGTCTCTCACCCCGGGCAATGGATCTTTGAGACCGACGGTCAACAGTTTGCCCGGTTTCGCGTCCCAGGGCCACCTCACGTAGTGCCCGTCCAGACGTTTGTACTGCCGTTCACAAGCGATCTGAAGTATTCCGGTGCCGCTCGCCGTGGCATCGCGCCCGAGAACGAGCCCGAGATCTACCTCCAGCCATCTGGCCGTGTGCTGACAGGTGTCGCTCACAGTCTCCTTGCCGAACGGCTGGCTCAGGGGATCCTCGCTCAACACGGTGAGCTGCAGAGCCTCAGGGGACGGATTCGGTTCATCCTTCAGGCCCAGGAAGTTGAACCACTGCTCACAGCTCGTATAGAAGCTCTGCCGCGCCGCATGGCCTGGCGCGCTGCCCGGCAGACCACTCTCTACTTCCTCGAACGCCGTTTTCGCCCGGTGTACTTCCACGAGGAAGCCGAGGAAGCTGTCGAACTCGACCGCGTCCAGACCGTTGCGAGTGTATTCCTCGCCCGGCAGGAAAGGCCAACCGTCGAAGGGACTCTCATTCCCGAGGAAGTGCTGCTGGATGCCGCACAATGTTTCCGTCAGATACGAGCTGAGCAAGCCCTGAGCCTGCCGCTCGAAAGCCACTAGCTCGCCGCTCAGTTTTTCACCCGTCAGGGCGTATTCCTCTCGTAGCTTTTCCAGGGCGCCCCATCGAATGTGTGTGCCGTGCCAGTCCACATCTGATGAGAAACGCGGGGGGATGCGTACGATTGCGGCCATATCCTCCGCCAGCTCCATCCAGGCCTGCTCGAAGTCCCCGCTGATGACCTGCCACGGGGGTATGTTCAACGAGGCCCCGCCTCCGTCGGTCCGGGTGCTGACGGCAAAAAGCCCGTATTCCGACGTATCCCAACGTTCACCGACCGAATCCTCCATCCACGCCGAAACTCTCAACCATTCCCCGTCGCCGCGGAAGTCCCAACGCGTACCGTCGGGGAGATGATTAGCATAGGGAACCGCTTGGAGAATCGTGCTAAGAGCCGGGATGAGTTCATCGCTGACCCGGCGACGCTTGGGCTGTGATCCGAGCTGGACGGCCAGTCGCTCCCAGCTAGACGCGCTTTCGCGGATTCTCTCCAGGGTCTTGAGTTCCTTCCGGCCGTAAGCTTGGCTCCATGCCCCTATGTAGGATGTCATACACACCCGAACGGACTTCTCCAACTCCTCCAGGCACCGCACGTTCAGAAGCTCGCCGCTCTCCGCGTCCGGCAGGAATTGCCCTCGCATGATCTCCAGGAAGTACACCAACTCCACCCATTCTTGGGCCTGGTTGTTGAGGTGCTCGTGAGTCGCGCAGACCGGTACCTGCCCGACGACGCCTCGGGTTCTCCCGGGAGTCCGCGCATCTGTAGTCGGCGCGCCACGTTCCCGGCCGCCGGTTCTCTGACTCGGTCGAAGACTGGGACGCTGACGTTCTCGCTGGACGGGCGGAGTGGTTCGATCGGGAGTCTCGACCTCGTCGGACCTCTCCTGCATGATGGCCGGCCGTTCCGGTCGAGGGATCGTAAAGGGTGAACGCTCCAAGGTACTCCATTCATTGTACGGACCCAGCGCTGCGTATCCCCATGATTCCGGATCCTGCACCTGTGCCAGACGCGCGAGGATTGTCTTGAGCAGGCGCGTCCCTTCACCCAGTTGGATGAGATCCCGACACCGACCGTGCAACTCGCTGAGCGCCTCGGGTCTCCAGTAGGAGGATAACGTCGTGACATCGATGGGCTCAGCTTCAGCGTCCACGGATGCTGTGTGTCTATCGAGGGCGTCGATCCATCCAGTGGGGTTCTGATTGCGGAGGTCCTCGGGTACGGCGAAAACCGCCCCGACCAGCCGGTCCCGTATTTGTCGTATCAACGCGCGAACCGTCATCGCACCTTCAGTGGGTCCGATTTCGTCGCTGATCGTTTCGCTGTCGCCAGGCGTGAGCCGGAGGATTTCCGAGAAAGACTCCGGCACCTCGGCTATCTGCCGATCGAACACTTCCCGGTCTAAGTAGGCGTCCTCGCTATAGGCTACCGAGACGATTCCCGATTCTCTGAGACTGTCCCAAAGCACCCGGTCGAGACCCTTGATCGTCGTCGAGTCACCTGCTCTGAGCCGGTCGATGGCCGCCAATACTTCCGCATCTTCCGCGCCGCAAGTCCTGGCGGCTGTGTCCAGCCGTTGCTGGTACGCGACCCACTTTTTCCGCTGATCCCAGATCAGGTCACTCAAAGACCGGATGTCGCGAAGCAGCGTACCGGCACCTCCGACCTGCCATTTCAAGCCGTTGAGCGCCTCGTCGAACGCGTCGAACTGACCAAGGAACGTACCCTTGAACTCATCGAGCCCCTCCAGGGTCTCCACTCGTTCGACGGCCGCCGCAGCGAGGAGCATCGCGTCGTAGCTCCCGTCCACCGTCAGGCACGCCTCGCGAAGTCGCATCCATTCGCCGACGCTCGGGTCGATGCTGTCCCGGCCAAGCGTGGCGTAGTAGCGGGTGTAGTGTTCGTAGACATTGTCGAGAGCGACATTGATAACGCCGGCCGCGTCTTCGATACCCGCCTCACCAAGCAGTTGCGCCGGGTTTCTGGACAGCTCCTCGTTCTGCGAGATCGTGCGGAAGTACCACTTGGTCTGCTCCGCGAAGCCTTCTTCCTTGATTATAGAGTCCGGTCGGGTCAAGACCTCGCAGAGTGTCTCGAAACCGTCGAGAGTCACATTGTCCGACGACTCCGTTTCGCCACGGCAGCCGAACCACGCGATGTACTGCTCCAACGCAGCGAGATAGGCGTCGGACTGGGGCGTGCCCGGGCTTTGAAGCGGCGGCTTGGATCGCAGCACGACGCCTACTTCCTCGAGTGCCTGGACGACGCTCTTTTCCACCAGGGCCCTGCGAATGTGCTCCAGGTCCTGCACGGGTCGCGTCGTCCCCATCCCCAGTGACAGGATCCTGGCGGCCATCCGGTTCTCGTCCAGCGTTCTGACGTCCGCTTGGACGTCTCCGGCTTTCGCAAGCGCCTTGGCGGGTGTCATAGTGGCAAGGGCTTCCGCGGCTTCCTTGGCGTCGGAACGCGGTTCACCGATGATCCCGGTGAAAGTCGAGCTGCTCCACCAGAACGCCGCAACCAGCAGGACCGTGAGCACGGCCGTTCCAACCTTCAACACCTTGTTGAGCTTCTTGTGGCGGATGACCTGACCCTCGTTGCGGAACACCAGCCCGTGCTCCGGAAACACCTTTCTGAAAAGCACGTCTTTGATGAAGTGCGGGCGTTTGTTCGGGTACAGATCGTCGAGTGGGGCGAACTGGCCGGCCGCATCCGTGCCCAGACGTTCCGTGAGGTGCTTGAGGATCAGCTCGCCTTCCTGAGTTGCACTGGTGAAATACACACCGCGGAAGAGCAGGTTTTTCACCGCCCGGGGGTTGCGAATGAACGGGAACAACGTGCGCACGTATGTTTGCAGCGGCTCGTGCAGTTGTCGGAACTCCTCCGGAAAACTGTACGCCAGCCCCAGATCGATCTCCTCCGCCTCGTCGTTCATGCGGCGCACGCGCAGCTCGTTGAGCCGGACGTACACGTCGTTGAAATCCGCCTTGAACCGTTCCGGGTCGTACAGCTCGCCGAAATCTCCGGGCTTGGACCATCCGAAAATCTGGTTCTTGACCGTGATGTCGCGTTCGGCGCGATCGAAGAACTGCATGAAACCGAGGATCTTGTCGCACTTCGTTACGACCAGATATGTGGCGAACGTGACGCCGAGCTTGGTCTGCAAGTCTCGAAGCCGCTCCAGTGAGACGTTTGCGTCGGATTCGTGTTTCTCCGGGGGATCCTGCAATAAATGCTCCGCCGAAACGCAGACGATCGCACCGTTGATCGGAAACCCCTTGCGTCCCTTGGCAATCGTGTCCAGAAAAGACGACCACTCACGACGATCACTGTCGTCCTGAGGGTTGCACAGCCGTCCGGCCATGTCGACGAAGATCGCGTCCTCCGTGAACCACCAGTTGTAGTTCAGCGTCCCGAGTTGATAGCCTTCAGGTTTCCCCGTCGAGAATGTCAAACCACCTTCGTTGACGAGCTTCGTCTTTCCGCACCCCGAATCTCCGATCACGATGTACCAGGGAAGATCGAACGGGCTGATGCCGACGTTCTTTTTCAGGTCGCGCATCGCGTTGAAGAACTTCTCGTTGTTCGCCTTGATGGCAGCGCTTACATCCACCGACTGCGGACCCGCCTGCCCCTCGCCGGCCAGCTCCGACGCCATGCGGCTCGTACGCTTCTTGCGGCCACGCGTAAACACGAACATGATCAGCCAGATGACCAGGGCTATCGCCAGCACACCGCCGACGACGCATAGAATCAGCAGCGGCAGCGAGACGCCCGGGAACATCCGTCTGAGGAAGTAGATCGCACCGAGCGGTGAGCCCAATCCTATCACCGCCAGGACCATCCGGGCTTCCGGTGGGAGCTTCTTGAATGCCTTAAACAGTTTCTTCATGGCCCGTATTCCGTTCCGTGGCGCCCGTACCCTGCACGGCGCTTCGGAGTCGTGCGGATCACGCCCCGTCGTCCTCGATCACCATCGTATCTTGTTGTTCTACCTGGTTTGCATACTCGCTGATTTCCCCGACCGCGCTGCGCCAGGCAAACTGCGACGCTATCAGCCATAGCGCGATCACGATCGCCAAAGTGACAAGCACGATGGTCAAATTCATGCCCAGGTTGTAGTTCACCTTGAGTTCCTGATTGTGCTGATAAGCGTCCTGGAACATTATCTTCGCCCGTGTCGATGCGTACGCCGGCAGCCGCGTGAAGAGCCGGCGAGTGTAGTCGGCGAGCTCCTGCGGGCGATCGTGGAACTGACCCTTGAAACCGAGCCCCAGGCAGATGAAATAAATGCTCAGTTGCTCGGCGAGTTCGTCTTTGTCACGCCGGTCGCGGCGATCGGCTAACTCGTACTCGCGCTGCAGGTCGTCGCAGTCGACGAAGAACTGCTCACCACCCAGTGCCTGGGGGTGATCGAGGATCGTAGGGTCCGTTTCGAACGGGTTGTCCAGCCAGTACAGACGTCCCTCCCACTCCGTGTTGATCATCTTGTAGTCGATCAGGTAAACCATGATCGACTTGATGCGATCGTGCCAGGCTCGCTCGGCCACGGGCTCGTTGCGCGCCAGGTCCTCGGCGTCGCGCAATGCTGTGAGCGCCTCATAACGCACCTGTTCTCCCGCCGCCACCGAACCGTATTTCACCTGGCGCACGAAGTGCGTGACGAACTCGAATACGGGCCAGCAGGCTTCCGTCAGGTATAGCGACGACGTTTGTTCGATTGTGTCTGTCATGATCGTGGCTTCAATACGACATAGAGTGTCGGCTGGATCTTCTCGAAATCGGCGAGCTGCCGTTCCTGTATGCTCACGCGAATGCCTCGCTCCTGCTCGCATTCACGCCAGTAGTCCGCCCGGTCAGGTCCGATTGTCTTGTTGATACGGAAATAGTGCAGGCCCTGGCGCCGCGGCAGCGTGCCGGCCGGAACCGACTTGATCTCGAGCCGTAACCCACGGACCGCCGTGTCCGCAATCCGTGGTGCCCGTGTCGGCGAGGCGAGCTTCAGGTTGAAACGCGTGTAGATGAAACGCTCCAGTTCCTGGATCTCCATATCCTCGGAGTATAGGGCCACATACATCTCGAGGTTCTCGTCAATCCATCGGCGGTCGAGTTCCACCTCCAGCCCCTCATGACCTCGGACGTCCTGCTTTCTGGCGAAACCCCGTTCGACGTAGGCCATCGGACGCATCGCGTCAAGCAGCGTTTCGATCCGAGCACACAATGCGCCGAACGAAACACCGGGGCGATCGTGGTCGTACTGAGGCAACGCCGCCGGGACGAGTTCGTCCTGAAACACAGACAGATGACCGATCAGCCGAGCGAGGACCACGAACACGTCGTAAGGATGCAGCAGCGGGCACTGCATCATGGCATTGAGCTGCGACCGCACCTCGTTCAGTGCGTGCAGCTTCAGCAAGTGCTCCGTGTTGGCCGCCACCCCGTCCGTAAAAAGCATGCGATGCTCGCGGGCTTCCTTGGCAAGCACTTCGTCTTTTGCCTCGACCTGATCCACGAGTGACCTGACCAGCCGGCTCAGCCCCACGTCCGCCTGGATGGCCAGCAACGGCCCGGCGCCAAGCGTATGCAGCTCGGGCACCGAGCCGGGGCGATCCGTTCTAATGAGCGACCCGATACGCACAGTTTCATAGCCCGTCATGTCTTCGTCAGCTGCGAAGAGCTTGCCACGCATCCGGCGGACGTAGATCGTCTGTGGGTTCTCACCCGTATTTTCGTCGCGCCTGACCGTCGGTTGAGGTTCGTACCGCGGCGTCCCGCTGGTTTCCTCGGGCCTCTCGAGAGATATGGTGTTGGCCCGAACCGCCTGCATCTGGGGGATGCCCAGGTACACGTCCACCGGCCCCGAGGCGCTCTCGAGGGCCTGCTGGAAGTCAAGGGGCGGAACCTCCGTGTTCTCCGGAATCTCGATCCAGGTGCCGTCCTTCATGCGCAGCAGGCACTCATCGAGCCGGAGGGTAAAGTTCTCCAGTGGTTCCGGCGCGACAGACAGGCGACCGAAGCCCCACGCGAACGGGCGCACTGAGTCGAAGCCCGTGCCCACGACTGTTTCGAGCCAACGCTGACCCGCCTGGAGATGGTGAGGTCGGAGGAACATACCCTCCGACCAGTGTACTTCCGTCCAGAAACTCATCGAGTTTTGTCTCCACCCGCTCACAGAGGCCAGGACCGCAGACATTCGGGATCACGGCACCGCAGTCGCGGATCCGACCCCGCACACGCGTCAATACCCGCCCCGAAAATCCGGCGGGCCGGGTTCAGCTTCGTTTCCGGGAACCGTGAAGTTAGCGCTCGCTGACTCTCTCGATGTACTGTCCGTAGTGTTCCCTACCCTCATCCACGCCGATCTTTACGTGAAGCTGGTTCGAGTAGGCGCCGGGCGGACTGAACTCCGCCGCCCCCACCGGAAGCACGGTGCCGTTGGGGCCGATGAATTTTGGGAACACGTAGATCACCGAATCCCGGCTGTGAAGCTTCATCCAGCTCGGGATTGGGATGCCTTTGATCATCACATCAGTCCGTCCATCTTTGATCGCGCCGTTGAGCGCCGGTCCGAGCTTTGTCCCATACACCTCATTCGCGTTCGTTAGCAGGAATATCTGCTCGGGTGGAAGATCGAATCGGCCCTCACTGCTCCCGCGCACCGGCCGATTGTCGTACCACCCTTTGCATGTGATACCCGACCCTGGCTTGAGCCCGCCGTTGCCCTCACGCTCCAAATCGTCCGAGTTGACACTGACGATCGTAACCTCGAGTGGATCCCCGGTTCGTTGGTCCGGGTGACGATTGTGGTGCATTGCGTTGTTGACACGATCGGTCTGGGTGATCGTCAGTGTGCGTGAGGAACACCCTATGCACCAAAACGCTACAGACCCGAGCACGAGTATGCCGACTAATAGCCTCTTCGAGCTTTCCGGTCCGAAGTACCCGACTTGTTGTTTCCACATGACTTGGTCCGTCCATCCTTTACTCGTTTAGTATGTCGTTCAACCCCTGCGCGGGCGCCCGAAGGCGTCCGCCAGCCTCATCCCCCGTAGCTCG
>JAUXGE010000297.1 GCA_030622435.1 Planctomycetota bacterium | reverse complement strand
CGCTGCCTTCATGGCGGCTCCTTTCTGAAAAGAATTTACGATCCTGCCCGGCTACATACCGGTAGGATCGAGCCGCCATACTTTTTTTCAACCTCCAACTACGGACGGGACAGCCTCAGAGATGCGGGATGCACAGAGTGTTGTGCTTGAGGATGGGCACCCTCGTCGGAAGATCCGCGCTGCCTTGAACTGAGGTCGGAGCAGAAGTAACATCCTACTCACGTAAGCAGCAGATGGATGATCTCAGATGAGGTACTATCGATGTCGAAGCCCGATCCGCCAGCTAAGTCTCGCATAGAGCCGAAGGACGTATGGGACAAGCTCGCCGTTGTGCTGCCGTTCATTTCAGCACTTCTTATCGCAGGAGTGGGAGGGTTCTTTACGGTAACTTACAAGCGTCAGGACGAACGGAGGGCAGAAGTGGCCAGGAAGGAGGAGGAGCGACAACTTGACCGCGATACGCGCATCCGCGAACTTGAGGTACTTGGCACGTTTCTTCCGCACGTGGCGGCGGGAGAAGAAGCTGCGCAAGAGGTCGCCGTCCTAGCGATCAACGAGCTTGCTAGCCCGCAGATGGCTCGCATCGTCGCCAGACTCTATCCAAACAATGGAGCACGGCGGGCATTTCAGCAGATCGCTGCATCGCCCACGGCCTCGCAGGCGGAACGCGAGTTCGCCAGGCGGACTCTCGACGAGGTGTTCGGCTACCAGCTTTCCGGGCGCGAACGTCAGCTCGTCGAGGGCAATGTCTTCGCTGGCCTGCCGGCTTTGGCGATTGGGCTGATCCGGGCGGGATATGTTACGTCCTATGATCCGTCGCTCCGCATCCCAGTCTGGTCAGCATACCGTCCCGGCCCCCGCAGACCGCTCAGCACTTTCAGGAACCCCAGACCGTTCGCCGCTGACCCGGATTCGCGGATTCTAAATCCGGTCAAACCTGACGAGTACAAACTAAGCGGTTTTACGCGTGGGCACTTGATCCGGCCCAGTGCGATTGTCGGCCGTGGAGCGGACGCCGATCTTCGGCACACCGAATCCCATTACATGACGAACGTCGCGCCTATGCGACAGGTCATGAACGCCGGTGCATGGTTGGCCTTGGAACGCTTCGTGGACGCACTTGTGACCGAGAGGAGTATCACGCCGTGGGTGATCGCGGGTACGGTAGTCACCGGTGTCGATAGCCAGTTTATCGGGCCGGAGAATGACATCGCCGTGCCAGACTACTTCTACAAGATTGTCTTGTGGGAGGACCCAGAAAAATCCGATCCGTACGTCGTCGCATTTCTGATCCCACGTGGCCAGTCTCAGGAGACGGACATCAGCTTGTTCCTCACCACGGTCGGCGCGATTGAGGCGCTGACGAACCTTGACTTCTTCTCCGAGCTTGACGACACGACGGAGAGCCTGATTGAATCCGAACCTCGCGACTGGTTCCTTGACATCCCCAGTGCACTTCGGCCTGACTAAACTCAACACAGTCCAAGTGCCGGGCCGATCATACCCGGCCTGTTCGTCTTCTTCCGCAAGCCTGTCATCGAAACCATGCGACGGCTTGCGCACCAGTCTTCCTCTGCGTCGCCGGGAGGCGCTTGCCGGATGGCGCGTAGGGTGATGCTGCAGGGAATATGTCGATCAACGGGCCTGCGTGTGGTTCACGCTTGACGAGGGGTCGGCAGGATGCTGCGGAAACCTTGGCGATAACCTCTCGTCAGACGTTGTCCTGAGCGCGATCGAAGATCC
This sequence comes from Planctomycetota bacterium, assembly GCA_030622435.1. Lineage (GTDB taxonomy): Bacteria > Planctomycetota > Phycisphaerae > UBA1845 > UBA1845. The sequence goes on along the minus strand of JAUXGE010000297.1, from coordinate 4,294 downwards.
ATGTGTGGGCCATGTCGGCGACCTTGGCCACGAGGGGCAGGTCGTCGCGGCCGAAGCTGTCGGAGTCCTTCCAGTCATCACCGTCCTTGTAGAGACGGCGAATCTGGACGTTGTGCCGAAAGCCACCGCCTTCGATTTCGTTGCCCCAGATGACAGCCTTGATACGACCAAGCCGGATTTCGTGGACTGGTTTGTCATTTGCCATGGTTCGAGCTCCTCTCGTTTGTTTACTTGGCTCAGCCTTGACGCTTGTACGCCAAGCGTCGGCTTCGCCTTGCCTGATATGCCAGGTACTCGTCCTGACACCACTTCGTCGCTTCCGCGTAGACCTTGCGGAAATCAACGAGATCATCGCCGGATGTCATTGAGACGTTCTCGAGCGGTGCCATCTTCCTGGCTCGGGGGCCACCCGGTCTGCACCTCAGCGACCCGGCAGCTTGGATCCAGCCAATTCAATGGAGTCAGGCAACCGTCGCTCATTGCCTGAGGTTCGCGCTCGTCGGGAGCTTGCTCGTAGTCTGCGACTCTGTCGATTTGACCTCCGAGTGGACGAAGGTCACTGGTGGTGAGGTTCGTACTGTTGGCAGGGGGTTGAAAAAGGTGTGGCGCGGGCTTCCAGCCCTCGTTTTCACCGGCTGGAAGCCGGTGCCACACGAGAAAGAGTGCCTTACTCGAAAGACTGTTAGCAGGACGCCTCACGAACCGGCAGTCTCAAGCATGCGCGACAGCCCGGTTTGTCGCGGCGGTTCTCGAGCGTCAGGCCGCCGCCGTGGGCTTCGGCGATCTGTCGGCTAAGGGCCAGGCCGATGCCGGCGCCGTCGGGTTTCGTCGTGAAGAACGGAACGAAGAGATTCTCGGTGCTGGACAAGCCCGGGCCTTCGTCCTCGACCCGGACTTCGAGGCAGGGCGAAGGGTCATCCACCGTGCCCCAGTGGATGCGCACGTCGCCGCCGGTCTCCAAAGCGGCATCGACGGCGTTGCGAACCAAGTTGATGAGGAGTTGGTCCATCTGATCACCGTCGGCTTGAATTGTCAGCTCCGGGCCGCTGACCACGGTCACCTGCCGGCGGATCTCCAGACCTGCTACTCGGCGCACCCACGCGTCCACGTCAACAGGGCCCAACTGTGGTTCCGGGAGACGGGTCAGTCGGGTGTAAGCGGTCATGAAGCGGTTCAGGGCCTTGGAACGCTCGCGGATGACCGCCAGCCCCTCGCCCATGTCCGTTTTCCAGTCGCCGGGTTGCGGATCACGCCGCAGCAGATTCGCCAGGCTTCCCGCAAGGGAGTCGATTGGGGCCAGGGAGTTGTTGATTTCGTGTCGAAGCACCTGAATCAGTCGTCGCCACGCCTGACGCTCTTCCTCGCGCAGAGTTCGTGTCAGATCAGACAGAACCAGCAACTGGTGCGGCAGACCACGTTCTCGAAAAGTGCTGCGACGCATCTCCCAGCGGCCCGCGCCACCTGGAAACGTGCTTTCCACAATGCGCGGCGTGTCGTTGACCAGACATTCGGCGAGGCCCAACTCGGCCGCTTGGCGCGCAAGCAGCCGCTTGGCAGGTTGCGCCAGCAGGCGCTCGCCGCGCTGATTGACCAGCCGCAGTTTCTGCTCAGCGTCGAAGGCAAACACGGCTACGTCGATCTCGGCCATGACCTTGCGCAGCAGCGCCGTCGCTTCCAGGGCACCGAGCCGCTGCTCGCGCAGCATCTGGCCCAGTTCATTGACCTCAAGCAGAACCTCACCAAGAGCATCATCCGTGCGCGCTCCCCGCGCCCGAAGGGAAAAGTCCTCTTCACGCAGAGCCGCCAGCATGTTCGAGACGGTGCGCAGCGGGTGCACCACGCGCTGTTGCAGCGCCGCAGTGAACGCCCACCAGCCGACGACGATCAGCAATGTGAGCGTCCATTGTAGCTTCGGTGTGAATTCCCCCGTCCAAAGCAGGACCAGTGCCACCAATGCTCCCGGCAGTCCGGCCAGCACCGCGAACAGTAGCACGCGGCGCTCGTGGCTCAAGCGGCGACGCCTGGGGGGCCGTCGAGATTGCGCGGTCGAGAGATGCGAGGGCCCGGTCTGTCGCGCGTGTTCAGTCACGATATGGCAACCCATACTTGACCAATCGCCGGTACAGACCGCTACGGCTCAAGCCCAGTTCCTTGGCGGCCTGTTTCACGTTTCCGTCGAATCGAGCCAAGGCCTTCCTGATGAGCACCGCCTCGACATCGTCCAGGGTCATTTCCTCCAAACGTCGGGCAGAATCAGAAGTCGTGTGGAGCGCGAGGTCCTCCGTACGAACAACATCGCCGCCGGCCATCAGCACACCACGCTCCACGACATGGTCCAACTCGCGGACGTTCCCAGGCCATGGATAGTCCAGCAGCGCCTGCATCGCGGCGGTGTCGAGGCGAATCGTCCGCTTGCGGTACCTGCGGGCGTGGGCGCCGAGAAAGTGCATTGCCAGCAGCGGGATGTCGTCGTGTCGGTCACGCAATGGAGGCAAATTGATCTCGACCGTGTTCAGTCGATAGAGGAGGTCCTGTCGAAAGCGCCCGGACTCAACCTCATGGTGTACGTCCGCGTTCGTGGCCGATAAGACCCGGACGTCCACCTGCTGCGTCTTCGACGAACCGACTCGCTCGAACTCGCCCGTCTCCAGCACTCGCAGCAGCTTGGGTTGCAGGTTCAGCGGCAGATTGGCAATCTCGTCCAGGAAGAGGGTGCCGCCGTCCGCCATCTCGAACCTGCCGACGCGGTCCGACTTCGCGTCGGTGAAAGCACCTTTGAGGTGGCCGAACAGCTCACTCTCAAACACCCCCTCCGACAAGCCCGGAGCGTTGACCGTGACCATCGGTTTGGCGGCGCGCGGCGACGACGCGCACAGCGCGTTGGCGATAACGCTCTTGCCGGTGCCGTTCTCGCCGGTGATCAAAACGTTGGCGTCTGATGCGCCGACGTTGGCAATCAGCCGCAGCACGGGCTGCATGGCTTTCGACTCTGCGATCTGTCCCTCCTGTTTATTCCGAACTCCTTGTCAGCAAAGCACTTACAGCATTGCCTTTCGTAGGCCTCTTGCGTATCCTCGTGGCGAATCAACAGCCCGGGAGGCCTGTGAAATGAGCGCCGTGCGAATGTATGCGCGCGGTCGTCTACACAGGGAACGTTTCGTCAGCGTGAGTGAATCGGGCGTGGTTAGGATGCGTCAGCGGCCTGCGGTGTTGCGGCGGAGTTGCTCGGCACCCGGGCGGCGGGAAGCAGCGAGGCGGGGTTCTCGCCTCGGGGCAGGCGGTCGATGACGTCGCGCAGGTAGGCGAGAAGTTCATCACCCATTACGACGTGTTCCCCCATAAGCCCGTCGAGCACGAACTTCTCGGACCGGCCGTCGAGCGACACCGGGAGCTCTTTGGAGAGTATCCCAAGGAACTCACCGCAGACAAAGGCTACTACGGCAGCAGCGAGCAACTTGCAGCGCTGCGCGAACAGATCGACCTTGTGGCCATCAACAAAAAGGGGAAACGCTCCGAAGAAGAGAAACAGCGCGAGTCCGATCCTTTCTTCCGGCACGCCCAGCGGTTCCGCGCTGGTGTAGAGGGCACCATCTCCTATCTCAAGAGAGCGCTCGGTCTGGCCCGGTGCTATGTCAAAGGGTGGACGCACTATGCGGCCACCGTTGGAGCCACCATCTTCGTTCGCAACCTCTTGATCCTCACACGCGAGTGAGGATCACCTTTGGCTAAGCCATCTTGGCCATGTTCGCCGCCGCCACGGCTCGGGCTCTGCGCCCGGCCGGCCCTCGACGTGCCGAATTCACGAAAAATGCTCGCCTACAGCGCAAAACCGACCGCGTCATGTGACCACCGCCCCGACATCGCCGCCCGGCCCGCCCCCGCCAAGGCGAAGACACGGTTCATGCAACAGGAACTAGCTAGAGCAAGCTCTATTGTCCTGTAGCGGCTGAAGCAGCGTCTTCCCCGGGACGGACTGGGAGAACGACGCTACACTTGATCGGGAAGTGCTATAACCCTGTGTAGCTGACCCTGATGCCGACGTTCCCTGGTCGTCACCGGCGCCGAATCGCGGACAAATGTCAAAGAGTACTTGCACCCACCCGCAAGTGTTCGTTTGAAGATGCACTGGTCCCGTTTCCAGGAAGGTACAGCTGGTTCTCTTCCCCCCTTGCCAAGGGGTGTATAGACCGGGGACATGGGTAACAGGTGTTCGGAGACATGGGTAACACTTTAATCTGGCTGCTGATTCCTTTGAAGGAGGATCAGCATGCCGTGGAAGGAGTGTTCCGCCGTG
>JAUXGE010000069.1 GCA_030622435.1 Planctomycetota bacterium | reverse complement strand
GGCACCGCTATTTCGTGAACCGGCTGCGCGCCGCCATGCCGGTTGTGGCCGTCGTGTACGAGCAGACGGGCTACATGCCGGCTTCGGTGGACATGAGCGACCTTACGCCGGAAGAGGCCCGGATCGTGGCCGAGCATTTCGCGGAGCGGGCGAGGCAGGAGGAGGCATTCTTCGGCTCATCGGATGCGGCGGTGACGGATCATGACGCCTGCCTCGTGCGAACCGTGCAACACTCCGAATTGAATACGGATGAAACGGTGCGGTTTCTCGAATCGACCGGTGCCAACACAGTGGCAGTATTCGGCACGAACCTGATTAGGCCACCGCTGCTGGATCATTGGCCCGGACGGATGGTGAACATGCACCTCGGTCTCTCACCCTACTACCGCGGTACGGCTACCAACTTCTACCCGCTGCTGAACGAGGAGCCCCAGTACGTCGGCGCGACCATTCACCTGCTTGACGCCGGCATCGACAGCGGTCCGATCCTCGGTCACGCACGACCGACGATCGTCGCCGACGACATGCCTCACACCATCGGGTGCAAGGCCATTATCGCCGGCATCGAGAAGATGCTCGCCGTCCTGCGCGACCTCGATCGCGGGTGTCTTGCGGCGGTGCCCCAATGGGATGTACCCAATCCGCGTGTCTACCTGCGAAAGGACTACCATCCCCGGCAGGTCGTCGATCTGTACCGAAAGCTGGAAGCGGGTTTGATCCCACGTTACGTCGAGCGCGCAAAGAGGGTTGCCGACCTCGTGCGCCTGGTGGACTAGTGTTCGCCGAGGCTGTTTCGAGGGGTTGCCCGCTGATGGGTGGTGGCAGACCTCTTCAGAAGTGGGGGAACGTCACGCCTGATGTGTGTCCGCTCCCTCACGGTTGCGGCTCTGATTGGTTGGATGCCCCATGGCTACACCCTCGGGGGATCCACGATCTTCCCTACCCTCATCGATGACGGTCGAAAAGACACCTTCTTGAAACAGTACCGGAATCGGCTGTGCCGTGCCGGCCAAGCCGTCTGTTGTATGTTCTTGTCGGCGATTTCGGCATCTGGGCCGGGGGAGTTGTGCTTGCCGGGGTGGAGTCTGGTATCCTGATAGCGAGGCGATGCAGCGTTGCGGCCGGAGCTTTGGCGATGTATCCCGGTTAAGATTAGGTAATTGTCGATTGCGGTAACGCCGGGGCTTTGACGCCGGGACCGTGCGCGGTACCCCGGGGTCGGGCGGGCTCCGGTTTGATCTGTTACGCCCCAGTGAACAGAAAGCGCGTTCGATTTCGTATAGACTGGGGCTGGGCCGTCCTTGAATTCGCGGGTTGCGTACCGATCCAACCTGCAATTTCAGGTGTGACAATACGCTAGGTGCGGAATACGTACCTCGGTGGCGAGCGTCATAGGCCGACGGCGTGACGCAGCAATCGTTGCCGTTGACAGGGAAACAAGCTCCATAGGGGCTACAGACTGTCGCCCCTCCGGGGCTCGGCAATCTCAGTTGGAGCCGCGAACCCCGGGCTTGCGCCCGGGGCTACTATCTGTCGTCCCTACGGGACTTACCGCCGTGACGCTAAACAGGTACGTAGTACGCGGCTCGGGATCTCGGTTAGGATGAGATACCACCCGGGATCGTAGTTGATATTCGGGCCTGGTTGGAAGATACCATCAATGAGCCAAGCAACACGCATTGTGTTTTGTGACTGCAAGCACGCCGACCTGGTTCCGAAGGGTGTCGAAGAAGGCGTGCTGGAGAAGCTGACCGCTTCCGGCTTCGCGTTCGAGAACGTGGCGGACCTTTGTGGAGTGGCCGCAGGCAAGGATCCGATGTTGAAGCGGATTGCCGAATGCGGCGATGCGAAGATCGTCGCTTGCTTTCCGCGGGCTCTGCGGTGGCTGTTCCACGTGGCGGGTGCGCCGCTTCCTGACGATGGCGTCGAACTGCTGAACATGCGTAGGCAAAGCGCGGACGAGATTGTTACGCGGCTGTTGCCCGATGGTGATTCAGGTTCTTCTGACGACGCCGTGAACAGGTCGCCGGCTTGCCTGTGCGGCGTTGCCGAGGACGGGGCGGAACCTGCGGCCGTCACTGTTGCCGGGTCGGCGAGCAACGAACGAATGAGTGGTCAGCCGGAAGGAGCCTTTCCTGAGGGGTGGATACCCTGGTTCCCCGTGATCGACTACGACCGGTGCGGCAACTGCAAGCAGTGTTTGAGCTTCTGCCTGTTCGGGGTCTACGCCGTCGATGCGGACGAGCGGATCGAGGTCAGGCACCCTGAGCAATGCAAGACGAACTGCCCAGCCTGTGCGCGGGTCTGCCCGAACGCGGCGATCATCTTCCCGAAATACGGCAAGTCGCCGATCAACGGCGACGAGGTTCGCGAAGAGGACGTCCGGCACGACGCCGTAAAGGTGGATGTGACGCAGTTGTTCGACGGCGGCGCACACGCCGCGCTTCGGGCTCGTGGCGACGACACTCGTAAGCGGTTCTCGACGGAGAAGGTAGAGTCCGGCTCGACGGGAGAGTATGAGCGTTGCCGGAAGAAGGTCCAGGCCGACCTGGACATTCCGGACGAGGTACTGACAAACGTACTGAAAGAGCACGCCAAGAAATCTGAACCACTGAGCGACACGAGTGAGAACACGGAACACCAGGCACGTGCCGGGTCTGACGGCGACCGGCAATCGCCGCCGTCCGATACGGCGTGGGACATTTAGTCTCTCGGAGAGGTCTCGACGAACCGGATGATTCTGTCCCTCGCCTATCGCATGTGGCGCACGACCGATGCCAGGCTGCTCTGGAAGTTCGCCTACGACTTTGGATACAAGGGTATGCGGTCGGTGCAGCGCTTCAAGAAGAGGCTGAAGTCGGGACAGACCTTCCCGCCGTTTCTGTATATCTCCATCACGAACGGATGCAATCTCCGTTGTCAGGGATGCTGGATGGACGTGACATCCCCGCGTACCCTGCTCGGCTTCGACGAGATCGACCGGTTGATCGTCAACGCAAAGAAGCACGGAAACAGCTTCTTCGGTCTGCTCGGCGGTGAGCCGTTCATGCACCCGGACCTGCTCCGGATTCTCGATACACACCGCGACTGTTACTTCCAGATTTTCACGAACGGCCATTTCGTGACGGACGAGATGGCGGCAGAACTTCGCCGACTGGGCAACGCCACCCCGCTTGTAAGTGTGGAGGGTCTGGATACGGTCAGCGACGAACGTCGCGGGCGGTCAGGCGTGCTCGACAAGACGCTTGCCGGGCTCGAAGCATGCACTCGAAACCGCCTGATCACCGGCGTGGCTACGAGCGTCTGCCAGAGCAACTTCGATGATCTGGTCAACGAGGCCTGGGTTGATGAGCTCATCCGGCGCGGAGTTCACTACGTCTGGTACTACACGTACAGACCCGTCGGCCCCGAGCCCTCGCCACAGCTCACATTGGAACCGGATCAGGTGTTGAAGGTCCGCCGCTTCGCCATGGACATGCGGAACACGAAGCCGATCGGTGTCGTGGATGCGTACTGGGATGACAAGGGGCAGGCACTCTGTCCCGCCGTCGTCGGCGTGAGCCACCACATCGGACCCTGGGGTGATATCGAGCCCTGCCCGGTTATCCAGTTTGCGGGCGATACCATCCGCGACAACGACGGGGATGTGTTCAAGACCTTGACCGAATCCGCCTTCCTCGACGACTTTAGAAAGACCACCGCGCGTTTGACGCGAGGATGTATTATTCTGGAGCGACCGGACTTGCTGCGAGAGATCGTGCTGAAATGCGGGGCTCATGATTCGACCGCGCGTAAAACGGCATTGGCGGAACTCGGGGCGATGTGCCCCAGGAGCAGCCAGCACATTCCCGGGCATGAACTTCCCGAGGAACGATGGTTGTACCGGTTCGCGAAGAAACACTGGCTTTTCGGCTTCGGAGCATACGCATGAGTGTGGCGGAGTCAGGCGGCGGACAGTCGGCGTGGCGCCGGTCCGGACAAGGAGAATCGGACAGAGTCGTTGTCGGAGATCCGACTGGCCGATCCGACAATCTCACTGATCGTACGCGCGACCCACTTATCCGACCCGACGCATCGCGGCTAACAGCACTTCCGCCGCGCGTCCGCAGGCAACGGCACCGGCCGGCGCAATCCCGAATCCCGGACAGCCGTACCGAACGGGATCGGCTGAGAGAGACTGCCGCCCGGTACGTAGCACAGCAGAACATCGTTCCGCCGATCTCCATGGATGAGCTGCGCGACCATGCCACAAGCGTTCTGACCGAGGCCGGCATCGGTTCGACGTACCAGGACTACGCAACGATCGTCGTGAGTAACGAGATTTGGCGGGACACCCTCTCGCGGATTCCACACGACCGCCGTCTGCTGTTGCTGCCCCAGTGCCTGCGCCACCGTGAACACTGCTCTGCAACGATAGACGAGTTCGGGCTCGTCTGTAACCGGTGCGGCTCTTGCCCGATTCATGAGTTGACCGCCGAGGCCGAGGATCTCGGCTACGCAGTATTGGTGGCCGAGGGCTCCGCGGTCGTGCTCGAGATGCTCGAAACAGGGCGGATCGAAGCCGTCATCGGCGTAAGTTGCATGAGTGTCCTCGAGAAATGTTTCCCACATATGGAAGCCCGAGCTGTGCCCGGTATGGCCATTCCCCTTCTGCAGGACGGCTGCGCGGACACGACCGTCGATCTGGACTGGGTTTGGGACGCCGTGCATCTCACCTCCGACGACCGAACCTGTCGCCTCAACCTCAACACCGTGAAACACGACGTTCGTAGCTGGTTCACGAAGGAGTCGCTCGAAACGATCCTCGGCCAGCCGCGCGACGAAACCGAGAAGATTGCTCAAGACTGGCTCGCCCGTGCCGGCAAGAGGTGGCGACCGTACCTGACGGTCTGCGTGTACCTTGCCCTCCGGAATGAAATGAACGACGAACCGCCGCTCGTTCCGCAAGACCTGAAGAAGCTCGCCGTCGCCGTCGAGTGCTTCCACAAGGCCTCTCTGATCCACGACGACATCGAGGACGATGACGATAAGCGGTATGGTGAGAGCACGATACATGTCGAGTGTGGTGTTCCCATTGCCCTGAACGTGGGGGATTTCCTGCTGGGTGAAGGCTATCGCCTGATTGCCGAAATAGACGCCGACCCGCAGATCAAGGTGGACATGCTCCGCACGGCGGCGGACGGTCATCTGACACTGAGCCGCGGGCAGGGCGCGGAGCTTTGTTGGTGTCGCTGTCCCAGGACGCTTACCACACTCGAAGTGCTCGATATATTTCGCCAGAAAACCGCGCCCGCCTTCGAGGTCGCGCTTCGCTTGGGCGCGTTCTACGGCGGAGCGGATAACGAGATCCACGAGGTCCTGCGCCGATACAGCGAATCATTGGGGATAGCCTACCAGGTCCGCGACGACCTCGAGGATTACTCCGGTAAGAGTGACACGCACGATCTGCGGGACCTGCGCCCCTCGGTCATCCTCGCCATCGCACATAAGCGTGCTACCGTGGGTACCGAGACCGAACTCGTCTCCTCGCTCTGGAACCACACTCGCACGTACGACGAAGTGGCCGAGGAACTCCAAAGCATCATTCGTAAGCGCGGTGTGGTCGATACGGCACAGGACCTGCTCGAGTCCTATACGCAGCAGGCGACACGCTCTCTGCGCCCTTTGAGAAACCCGACCCTGAAGGGTCTGCTCCGACGTGTGATCGGCACGATCTTCGGCGATAGCGTCATAGAAGGGTATTGTCGTGGCTTTGAGGCTCGAAATGATGCGGGCGGCCGGGATGGCGCAGAACCTGCTCCATGAAGCCGCTGATCGCGTCGCCGACTTTCTGCAATCCCAATTTCGAGAAGACGGCGGTGCCTGCAACCGATCAGGCGACAGTGATCTCTATTACACCGTCTTTGCGCTTGATGGTCTGTTGGCGCTGAACGCCGAACCTCCAGTCGAAGCCATACAGAGATACCTGCACAGCTTCGAAGATGGGAAACGGCTCGACTTCGTCCATGTTGCATGCCTGGCACGGTGTTGGGCGGGGATGCCGGAAGGTGCACTCGACATCGAAACGGCGGACAGGATGTTGCAACGCGTCGAATCCCACCGCAGCGCCGACGGCGGATACCATGCCAAGCCCGGAAGTGAAACGGGAACCGTGTATCACGCTTTCCTCGCGCTCGGAGCCTATCAGGACCTGAACGCGGTGCTCCCGAATCCCGAGGAGCTAGGATGCAGTCTTGCTGCGTTGCAGACGCCCGACGGCGGCTACGCAAACGAACACAATCTGAAACTAGGGACCACACCGGCCACCGCCGCCGCGGCGACCCTCATGCGTCAACTGGACCTACCCGTTCCGGCCGGATTAGCTGACTGGCTCGTCGCTCGGTGCCATGAGCTGGGCGGGTTCCTGGCCATGCCCCAGGCACCATTCCCCGACCTGCTTTCGACCGCGACCGCCATTCATGCGCTCGCCGGGTTGAATGCTCCCCTCGATGGAATCAGAGATCGCTGCCTGGATTTCCTCGATGCGCTCTGGACAGGCCGGGCCTTTCACGGTCACCTCGCGGACGACGTCGAGGATTGTGAATACACCTATTACGCCCTGTTGGCACTTGGTCATCTGAGCTCATAGCCCATGCGGATCGACATCACGACCGTGGAAAGAGCATTAGCCGCCGCAAGAGAGAGGCTATTGGCCGCTCGCGTTTCCGACAGCGCTGACCGTTCGTTGCGAGGGTATTGGGAGGGTGAACTGTCGGGAAGCGCCCTGTCGACAGCCACGTCAATCTGCGCGCTGGCTATGGTCGACCGCGCCTGTGGAAGCACGCAGTTTTCGACACTTATCGATCGGGGTTTCTCATGGCTGGCGAAGCACCAGAACGCCGACGGTGGCTGGGGGGATACCGTCGACAGCCCGAGCAACATCAGCACTACCACTCTCTGTTGGGCGGCCCTTGGAATCGACCGGGATCTCGCCAGGTTGCACCAATCCGTCATCGAGCGTGCCGAAACCCGGCTGAGACGCGATGCCGACGATCTCACACCGTCCGGACTGGCCGGAGCCATTTGCTCCGTCTATGGCAAGGACCGGACCTTCTCGACACCCATTCTCGCAATGTGCGCGCTGGCAGGCAGATTCGGAGCCGATCGTGATGCGTGGCGTCATGTTCCCGCGCTCCCGTTCGAGCTGGCAGCCTGCCCACACGCGTGGTTGCGACGCCTCGGGCTACCTGTGGTCAGCTACGCTCTGCCGGCCCTGATCGCCATCGGGCAGGCGCGACATTTCCATAGACCCACTTGGAATCCCGTCACGCGGTGTCTGCGGAACCTGACGCGTAAGAGCACCCTCCGCGTCCTCGAGTCCATTCAGCCATCTTCGGGTGGGTTTCTCGAGGCGGCTCCGTTGACTGGGTTTGTCACGATGAGCCTGGTCTCTATCGGTCTTGCGGATCATCCCGTCGTCACCAACGCCGTCGAGTTTCTCATCTCGACCGTCAGCAGGGACGGAAGTTGGCCCATCGACACTAACCTCGCGACCTGGGTGACGACGCTGTCCATCAAGGCATTGACAACGGATGACGGTGCAGAGGCATCGACAAGACAAACGACGAACCATCCCACTGGTCTATCCGACGAGGAGCGAGCTAACCTGCGCGGGTGGCTGCTCGGCCAACAGTACAAGGAAGAGCACCCCTACACGCATGCGGCTCCGGGCGGGTGGGCATGGACTGATTTGAGCGGAGGGGTGCCCGATGCCGATGACACGGCCGGTGCATTGCTCGCACTGTACTACCTGGCCGACCCTAATGACCGTGCGCAAGATGTCCGTGCGCAAGATGATCGTGCGCAATCTGATGCCGCGCCGGGTGGCATGGGCAAGCAAGAGCTTGCCAGTGGGCGAAGTAGCGCCACCCCTTGTGGGTGGCGCAGAACCGGCGACGACTGGCGGTTCGCCGCCCACAAGGGGCGGCGCTACACGCCAAACACGTACACAAACACGTTTGCCCATACCGCCCGGGCCGCGTCGGCCGGTGTGCGCTGGCTGCTCGACCTGCAGAACCGGGACGGCGGCATTCCCACGTTTTGCCGGGGATGGGGCAAGCTGCCGTTTGACCGGAGCAGCCCGGACCTGACCGCTCATGCCTTGCTTGCCTGGCGTGCCTGGCGACAACACCTTGACACCGGGTTGGATCGGCGTATCCGGCATGCGTCGGATAGAGCGATCCGTTACCTGATTAAAGCCCAGTGCCCGGACGGCTCCTGGGTTCCTCTGTGGTTCGGCAACCAGTATGCACCTCGCCGTGAGAATCCCCTGTATGGAACGACGCGTGTGCTGAGGGCTGGACTAATCACACCCGAAGATGCGCCGGCTCGCGCCGCTTGGGCGGCTGCGATGCAAAGCGGTCTGTGTTGGCTATTGGAGGCCCAGAACGCCGACGGAGGGTGGGGGGGAGCACCGTCGGTTGCTTCGTCGATCGAAGAGACGGGGATGGCGTTGGAAGCTCTAGCTGAGGTTGCCGGTGGTTTCCGGCAACAGAATGAACTTAGCAGGTCGGTGGCGGACCTGCCGTCCGGACAGGTTCTTGCGGCCATCGGCCGCGGCGTCACCTGGCTTGTCGACGGGACCGAGTACGGCACGTGTTTCGAACCGGCACCGATCGGTTTGTACTTTGCCAAGCTCTGGTACTTCGAGCGGCTATACCCGCTCATCTTCACGGTGTCGGCCTTGCGGCGAGTTTGCGAGACACTGAAGGTTGATCAGGCGTGTGCCACTGCTCTTGAGCAGTGCTGGAATGCCGTCAATGAAGAACCGCATTCGAAAGACGCGCGCAAGCTGGAATGAGCCGGGGCATGCTCACTTCCTCACATACTCGTGCCATCGCGGGCTGCCTCTGCTGTCGCGCGACCGTGTTCGACACTGGGTAGTCGATGCGCTTGAGCGCATGCGACAGGAACTCAACGTCGCTCTCTGGGCGTACGTGATCATACCGGAACACGTGCACGCGCTCTTGCATCAGCGTGCGGCTCATTACGAGATGCGGCGGATCCTGTCACTACTGAAACAACCTGTGGCGAAAGCGGCTCGGAAGTGGCTCGAAGGGAATCGGCAGTCAGCTTGGTGGCAGACCTTGACTGTGGCCTACCCCTCGCGTCGCGTCTTTAGATTCTGGCAGCCGGGCCGCGGGTTTGATCACAAGGTACTTAGAGAGAAGACCGTACCGGCAATCGTTGATTACATTCACGCCAACCCGGTTCGACGCAATCTTGTGGATGAACCTACTCAGTGGGAGTGGTCGAGCGCACGCTTCTGGGATGGGGGCCTCAACGTACCTCTTCAGATGGACGAACCGTTCTGATCGAAGAAACACTGCTCAAGAGCAGTGGCACACATCCGGCCATATCGCAACCTCAAGAGTGCCACCCCGCCGACGTTGCGGTGCCGTCCATCAATACAGATTCTATTTCTCTCGAAATCGTCTGTCCGACCTGGCGACGCGCGGAAACTTAGCTACCCAGCCCTCGTAATTTCCATCCGGATTCCGGCCATGCCCAACGATGGTCGAACCATCCGGCGAAACATCGGTGGCAGCGACGAGCCTCCATGACGAGAGATTGAGGCCAAAATCATCCTCGAGTACGTCCTTCACCAGGCGCATTCCGTTCATCCTATCCCAGATAAACGCCTCAAAAAATAACGCCCCGTCCGTGCCTCCCTTACCAACAACGACTGCGCCGTTTAACGAAACGGCCAAAGCCTTAGATTCGAACCCCGACTCCGGGTCAGCCAACTCGACCATTCCTCTCTGTCGCGTCCAACGGAACGCTCGCTGACCGTATAAGGTGCTGCCGAAACCGACGATGACGCGGCCGTTTGCTGAGACACCCAAAGCCTTACTGGAGAAGACACCACCTGATAAGTCTCCCAGCCCCATCATTCCAGCCTTCTTCGTCCATCGGAACGCCTCAATGCCAGAGGCCGAGTAGCTAGCGCCAACTACTACCCGCCCGTTGCTGGAAATGGCCTGAGCCCAGCTACTATACGGCTCAACGGTCAGATAGCCTAACACGAACGGATCTTCGTTCGTGTCCCAACACACGGCGACGCGTCCGCCCAATGAATTGTGGGTGTATCCGACGGCGGTCGAACCGTTAGCGGTAACGTCAAATGCGTTGCTACCCGGTGTACCATCCGCAATGTCGCCTAGCCCAACGATGCCACCGGCTTCGGTGTACCGGAACGCCTCATTATAGCTTGGATTGACTCCAGACCTGCTCCATCCAACGACCACTTGTCCATCGGCGGAGACACTATTGGCATTTCCGTCCAGAACTCCCAGCCCCCAAAGATCGCCCAATCCAATCAGGCCTTCACCTGAAGTCCATCGACAAGGTTCGTGCCCACGCGCGCTGTGACTTGATCCCACGATAACCGTGCCATCTGCAGACACCCCGTAAGCCACACTCCAGACGTGGCCCCCTTCGAGGTCTCCTAGGCCAAGGAAGCTGGCGTCATCCTGCGCCATGGAAGGTCGTGCCGAGGGAAACGCAAGAAGATGAACCGCTATTGCCGTTGTGGCGATTAAGCAATCTAAACGGCGCGCTCGAATTCTTCTGTCTTTAGGTGACATTAGACTACTATGATACGTCCGGATAGCTTAGATGTAAAGCCTTCCGTTCCGGCAATGCAACGTAATGCTCGAATATGGGGCGCGATTTTGGCCCGCTGACTCTGACTCCGGCCTTTGGCCATTGTCACACGCCGGGCAGCCGGGGCCTGCGGGACTACGGGGATGGGCAGGCCTAGTTGTTTCAACCTGTCGGTTTCCGGCGTTGAGCGAACGTAGCTGGAGCGCGCGTCAATGAGGGAGCAATCATGACTCCGCCGGGGATTGCCTTTCCCATCACGTTTCTGAGAACCCCTCAATCCCCCGCGCTTAGACCGGCCTGAGAATCCGGTTCACTCTCCTTTACGTAGTCAAAGACCTGGATCCGACGATTGTACGAGTCGCAAATCCAGATCCGGTCAGTGGCGTCTATGTGAATTCCTGACGGAAGCCAGAACTCGCCCGGACCGGTGCCCTCCTCCCCAAAGGCGAGCAACAGTTGGCCTGAGCCGTCGAAAACCTGCACGTTCTCGAACCGCCCATCCACCACATACACATGCCCATCACTGTCGACGGCTACTCCCTTGGGCAGCGCGAGATCGCCAGGGGCGTCACCGGCGTGCCCGAATGCGGCAATCGGCTCACCACTCCAGGTCAGTTTCTGGATGCGCTGGTTGCCCGTGTCGACGATCCAGAATCCGTCAGTGTTACCGGTGATGGCACAGGGGAAGTTGAACTCCCCAGACCCCGTGCCTCGCTGCCCGATGATCCTAAGGAGGCTACCGCTACGATCCAGCACCTTGATGTTGTGGGCGGTCACATCCACGACGTACAACTCGTCGGCCCCGGCTCGATAGGTCAGCGCCACGGGCCTGCTCAGATCCTCATCCATGCGCAGAGTGCTTATGAGCCGGCCGGTCCGATCCGAAAGCTGGTGAATCGAGCCGCTTTCCGAATCACAGACGTAGATCGATTCAGCATCGCCGAGGCAGAGCCCCACCGGACTCATCAACGGAATGTCCCCTATGCGATGGATCTTCGTGTAGACTCGTTCCTCAAGATCGAAAAGGTGCAAACATCGCCCCCCGGGGTCGGCCACCCACACGCGTTGCCCGTCTCTCGAACAGACAACCGTTCTTGGGCCGTAGAGCGGTTCAGGTGGATCCTCGCCAACGAACACCTTGCCCAGATTCTCCAAGAAGCTGCTCGGCGGCTTGAGATCCTTATCTTTCTCGATTGTTCCGACGTAACGGATACGCGCCGGCGACGGTGCTGCGGGCCAGGCAATCGGTGGGTCGAGTGGCTCGAAAATCGGCTTGAGCTTGGATGCACATCCGCAGCAGATCGGCATGCACAGGATCGACAAGAAAAGTACCCTCGTCACGCCGACGCCCTTGCAAAGTGTATGCCCTAGTGCTCTGTCACGCGTGATGCGATCGATACCGTACGAGACGCACCTCTGACACGTTCTCGCCACAGCAGCATGCCCGCGCCCGACTTTGTCGGGGGCTTGGGCATGGCACCCATCAACAGAGTCATGACAGAGCACCTGGCCCTCGTCGTATGCACGGCGCCGCCGGGCGGGTGACCGCCGCTGTTTGTCGCGTGTTCTCATGGTCTCATCACCTCCCGCCATCCAACGACCTGTCGAACAAGGTGTGGCTGGTCCTTATCAGCACGTCGAAGAGTACATGCTCCGCCACAATAATGTAGCGTCACCCCTCGTGGGTGACGATTAAGGTAGCTTTTCGCCGCCCACAAGGGGCGGCGCTACACTTTTTCACAGAACTGTTAACCCTTGTTCTCGTCTATCACGGTGCCGTTTCGCACATGCTCGATGGACTTCCTCAACTTACCGCAAATCATCGTCTGGCCGGGCGGGTTCGGCCTGTTTTCCTTCAGGTATTGCTCTCGGTAGCTTTCAGCTCACTCTTTTCTCTGCATTCGGTCTCGACGTCAAACAGCGTGCCCGGATCCGGCTCCCCTTCCTCCCGGTCCACGACGATCGTATCCGTCAGGCCCAGTTCGTTGCCGGGTTTCTCCTTCCTCTTGACGATCTTGCCGTGCTCGTCGAACTCCATGTCGGCCTGGGCGGTGTACTGACGAGAAAGCTCGACCAGTGACCTGCGGAAGTCTTCCTTGTTGATGACGGTGATGCTTCGCACGGCCCCGACGACCTCGTCGATGTACCGCGTGAAGACGTCGCGCCGTTTCGTGTACGTTGCGCGTTTGCGCTTGCGTCTCAGTAGTATTCCGAGTCGCCGGCCGCACTCGGCGATGGCGAGCTTGATCTCCTTTCGTATCTCGTCGTAGTCCGCGATTGCCTCCTTGCCCTCAGAGATGAAAGGTACCCACACGCTGGCCATGTGGATCAGCACGACCATCGGCGCCTGTGGCAGTGACCCACTCGATTGCGACACTCCGTAGTTGTTCCACTTCGTGTCGGTGACGGATTTGAACGTGCAGCAGGAGCTCTGTTGATAAAGCAGGGGCACGCGGTTCGCAAAGCGAATGATGCGCGCCGAGACTCGTTCTCCTTTTCCTCTGCCGTTACCGTTGCCTTCTTTGTCGCGGTGGTCGGAGCCGAGTTCGCCACCGTAGGCGACCCCGACTTCGATCTGGAACGGGTTGCCTCGGTAGACGCTCGGAGGGCGCGTGCTGGCGGTGTAGAACTCGGCCTTGATCCCTTTGAGCAGACCGGCAAGGATCGACTCGGCGCCGATGGGAGCGAGGCAGTTCGTCGACGGCGCCTTGAGCTTTGTTCCCTGTAGTGCGTTATATACTCGTTCGGCTGCCTGGGGTGTTACGGCGCTGACCCAGGTGGCGGTCGTGGCTTTGGCCTGATCGCACACCTTCTTGGCTACGGCGCTGCTGACGCGGGAGAACTCCGTGGTAAGGAACGGGCCGAGCTTCTGGGCCTTGGTCTCCTTGAGCATCTTCATGAGCGTACCGAGCTCGATGCCGTAGGGGTGTGGCTTGATTTCCCTGGTCTCTTCGGGAAGGGCGTCGGTCACACGGAGGAATTCCACGGTCTCACCGATGGGTGGGTGGTAGACGAAGCTCGCGTGGGGGTTGGCGATGGCCGTCAGTTCGAGGTATTCATCGACGCTCTGCCGGCCTTTGTTGTATGCGGCCTGCAGCTCGATCGTCACCTCCGTGCCGTGAGACCATTCCACCTCGACCACGTCATCGGCGATTATGTCCGGGCGGTTCTTCTTAGTGTCGATGGCGAGCCGGTACATGTGCGCACTGGCGCGGCCGCTCGTTCGGCTGACGACACGAACCGGCTTGCCGGTGGTGATCAAACCGTACATGCCGGCCGCACTGATCCCGATGCCCTGCTGTCCGCGTGCCATCTTCAGCCGGTGGAACTTCGAGCCATAGAGAAGCTTGCCGAAGATGTTGGGAATCTGCTGTTTGACTATGCCGGGCCCGTTGTCGCGGATCGTCACGGTGAAGCGGTCCAGGTCGGTCTGTTTGACCCGCACGTCGATGTCGGGAAGGATGCCCGCCTCCTCGCACGCATCGAGGCTGTTGTCCACAGCCTCCTTCACGGTCGTGAGCAGGGCTTTGCGTTTGTTGTCGAAGCCCAGAAGGTGGCGATTCTTGGCAAAGAACTCCGAGACGGATATCTCGCGTTGCTGCTTGGCGAGCATCTCGGCCGTTGCCCCCCGGCGCGGGCTACTGTCGCGTTTGGCCGCCCTCTTCCGTTTCGGCGCAGCCGGTAGCTTCACCCGGTCCGATGCCCGGATTTGGGACACGCCGGACTGTTGAGTCGGAGACGGGGTGGTATCGCTCGCACGTGGAAAGTCCAAGGTAAGCTGATCCCCTCGATTGCCGGTCTGCTCGGCTTCATGCCTGGTTGCCATCCGTGGCGCTCCGGTTTGAAGTGCTAGTGCTCCATCAACCTCGAGTTTGCGATTCCGGTTAGGCGTCATGGGCAGCTTGTCTGCCCGTGGACACTGGCGGGTAAGCCGCCAGTGGCACCCGTCCAGCCCGCAGATTCGGGGGTCGTCGAACTAGCCGTCTTGCCGACCCAGGTAAAGCAGTCCCGGAGGGACAACAGTCCGTAGCCCACGGCGTAAGCCGTGGGACCAGGGCTCGGTCTCGACACATCCAGTCACGTAGGGACGGCACTCCATCATCACACCTGTGGTGCATCCGACATCCACGAAAAGCCGCGTGTCGCCCCCACGGGGCTCAAACAACATTTCCCGTCCACATTCCCACGGCTTACGCCGTGGGCTGATGCCTTTCGCCCCTACGGGGCTTGTTTCCCTTTCGACGGTATCGATTTCAGCGTCACGCCGTTGGCTGATGACGCCCGTCGTCGCCGCGATACTTATTCCGCATCGGGCAGCATCATACTTGAATCTGTGGTCTCGACCCTACCCAGCCCGTAGGTTCAAGATGGGCCGAGCACTAGCGTACGATGCTGCTCGTAACCTGCCGTCCATCTTAGCGGCAGCGGGCGCGGCTTCAACCAAGCCCCCTGGATTACAAAGGGTAGTGCGTTTCCAGAAAGGTACGGCTGTTTCTCTTCCCCCGTTGCCAGGGGGGGCTGAGGGGTCGGCTGACGCCAAAGAACCTCCCCCAACCCCTCCTTGGAAAGGAGGGGAGCAAGAAGCGGCACGACCTTCTCAGAAACTGCACTAGTATGGTTTTTGCGGGCTGCACCCCAAACTGCGGCGTGCATACCAGCCCGTAATGCGCAAATTCGCTTGCTCGTGTCGCCTGCGTTGACGGTCGGTCCCACTCGTTCTACGGTGGCCGGCGTTGCGCCGGGATTGCTCAGGAGGAAATCGCGAAAGGACCCCACGATGGAACCGATCTACCT
>JAUXGE010000087.1 GCA_030622435.1 Planctomycetota bacterium | reverse complement strand
TGCCAGGCCCGTGACCGTCTCCGACGACATGGGTTCTGACTTCTTCTGCTGTCTATTCGAGATTCGCGGGCAGAAGAAGCAGCGCGAGGTAATCCCACTGAACTCATTTGCCATTCAGATCAAGAGTTCGGCTGGCCCTTTCGACGCTAGCAACAAGGTTTCCTACCTTTCGGATCTTGAGCTGCCCTACTTCGTCGGAGTGGTCGACCAGAAAACCCTCGCTCTTTCGATCTACTCGGGCGAGTTCCTGCCTCTACTCTTCTCGAAAGTGGGACCGCCGGCGCGACTACGTATTGCCCCCACAAACCGAAAAGTTTCTGAGACTGGCTACTACGAGAAGACCCGAGGGGGAATTTGCGTCCGATTCCCGCGGGTCGCCACGTTGCCGGCCCGTGAAGCCCCAATTAAGCTGCAAGACCGCGTGCGTTCCCTACGAGCTCTCTGCCGACGTGTTCACGGCAATATTTCGACGCGTCGTAGTGAAGAGCACATTTACACGCTGGGCCACCGTGGCGGCGTCCGCATCATGGCGGGGTCGGGTTCCGTTAGAGTTTTTCGCGAGAATCTGCACAAGCGGCTGGCTGAAGCCTTGTTCAATATGGAGTGGCTCCTATGTACACGTCCCCAGGATTTTGACATGGAGGAAGCGGGAATCTACTTGGACACAGTTAGCCGGCTTCGCAAACACAGTGGACGCCTCCCGAGCTATGTGACCAGACACGAACGCCGGCTCAAGAAGCTCATGACCGAGAAGGCCGTATAACATAAGCATGAACCTGCCAGTGCAATCCGTCACGACCCGGGCCAACCCGATGACTGGGCCAAAGCCAGTCTAATGTGCGGACTCATGACCCTAACGTTGCATAAACCTGACGCTTCGATTCGTTAAAATGGCAGAATCTCCCGGCGAATCGCATTCGTTTGCTGCCCGCCAGCCGGTGTTGGCAAACCTCGCGTTGCGTGAAGTTGGCCGGCCGGGCGATCGGATTGCGGAAACACCGATTTTCAAGGCTCCGAGCCAGACGAATCGACTCGATTTATGCAACGTTAGGGATGACTCACTCTCTCACCGGTACGCTGAGGCAACGACAGCGGCGATGGTTTGCCTCACTGTTTATGCCTGTCCTGCTGGTTCTCTTCATCCCGACATCGCTCGGAAAAAGAAGCTTCAGTCGCTTCGTTGCCCGGAAGGTGGTCTTGCAGCAGACCGTGGGACCGATGCCCTACGCGCGGATCGTCAACGGCGTCCACGAGACCGAAACCCACGTTTACAATCCATAGTGTCAACTGGAGTCAACGAGATACCCCCTTCGCCTGTAATCCCCGCGAATCCCACGCCAAAGCCACAAAACGCTGGCAATACCGCATGGGAATCATTCTTCAGGGACGACTACTGAGTGCGTTTGAGGAAGCCGACGCTCGATGCGAACATGCGTTCCGTGTCGTTCGGCACCCAGTCGTCTTCCTCGGATTCGAGGTCGGAGAGGTTTGCGACGCACATCGGACACCCGACGACATCGAGATGGAACTGCGTGTAGCTTCGCCACGGCTCCTCGAGAACCGAAAGCAGGTACGAGCCGAGAGTGCTCCGCTTCAGGCAAGTGAGGCGCTGTTCGCGCCAGACGCGTGCCACCGTGACGTCCGCCTGCGTCTCGTCCAGACAATCCAGGGAAGAAGGATCTCGCTGGGACAAGTACTTCTGAAGCTTCTGGATCGCTCGGAACTTGATGCCGGCGACGGCCTTCTGGTCGATGCCCAGGAGTTCGGCGACTTGCAGGTTGCGCCGGCCGGCAAAGAAAGTCAGCTCGATTACTTGCAGATCACCGAAGGCGTCGCGGTCCCTCAGCTCGTGAATGAGCCGCATGAGCACCTCGCCCAGCAACCTTTCCTGCTCGTGCCGGGCCTCGGCGAGGGCGGCGATTCCGCTCGGTGTCTCCTCGGTGCCGGGAACGACCTGATCCCACCAGTCCTCCGCGTCGACCGGCTCCGAAAGGAACGTCGCCTTCTTCTGCCGGAGGTGGTCGTAGAGTTTGTAGCGGAGGATCGTGAACAGATACGTCTCGAGCGATCGCGACGGGTCGTAATGGGCCAGCGATTGGAGGAACCCGACGAAGGCCTCCTGGACGAGGTCCTCGGCGTCGCTGAGGCTCGGAGTGCGTGCGCGGGCAAAGGCGAGCAACCGGCCGCTGTACCGGTCGATCAGTTGCCGCCACGCAGGCTCGCTGCCTTCACGTATCTGCTCGACAAGGAATTGATCCGCACTCGCCCCGGGG
The DNA here is from genome assembly GCA_030622435.1 of Planctomycetota bacterium. Lineage (GTDB taxonomy): Bacteria > Planctomycetota > Phycisphaerae > UBA1845 > UBA1845. The sequence continues at coordinate 11,529 of JAUXGE010000087.1, read as the reverse complement.
TCCATCGGGTCATCCACTTGCCAATGAATCTGTAAAGCCAACACCCGTCACATTTGCCCGGCACGAGAAGAACATGCGGAGTTCCGTACCGGGCAGCGTGACGCCGCCCCAACCGGTCAATTCACGATCGCCGACCGGCTAACAGCCTGTTGAAAAAATCCTCTTACATTGTGGGACCGACTTTCCTGTCGGTCGTTGTTCCGGCAGAAACGTCCTTTTGACGGACTGGAAAGTCCGTCCCACAGACTTATTCAACAGGCTCCGAACCGCCGGCCGGCCGGTCAGTCAATGGGACATCATACGAGGAGAGGCGGCAATAGGCTATAGCCCGCGATGTACCGCCGCCGCCAGAAACATGAGGGCGGCGAATGCTGCGATTGACAGAAGACGAAGTGACCACGTGAAATGGCCACGCGTGCTCGCGTCCAGAAGGACGTATCCGACGTAGAGGAAGGCAGCCAGCACCATGACCGCGACTATGGTTCCGGGCACGCCGACACCGCGAAGATTCCACAGGTTAGACCATCCCCCGCGTGACCGATCCCGGGAATCGCGCCAGGGCCTTCTGTTCGTTTCCAGCAGGACACCAGCCACGGTGGAGCCGGGCTCCGCACGTGAGGGAGAGATACCGACGTTGTTGGTGGAGATCGCATCCCGGTAACGTCCATGGAATGTCTCGAATGCCTTCGTTCGAGCTTTGTTGAACGCAAGCTCAGCCTGCTTCATGCCCTCCGCGAAACCCGGCCTGCCATCCTGTCCCCTCGCGTTCTCACAGGTCTGGACGCTCGAAATGTCCGGGGGCGCCGGCTGTTGATAGGGATGGGCTGGCTGGGGGACGTCCGATGTAACGGCAAACGACCAGTGTGCCGCCTGCGGCATAGGACTCGAACGACTGAAAAGAAGCAAGAGAGCACAGAAGGCAAGCAGCAGAATGCCTATCACATAGACTGCGGAGTGGCGCAGGGTGGGTCTTGCCACTAAGGCGATGATCGCGAAGGCACCGACGGCCGCCAAGCACAAAAGGGCCATCACGAAGACGCCGGGTATCATTCCTTTATCCTGTCTCTGTGTGGGTTAGAACGCGCCGATGGCCGCGGCGGCGGCGGTTATCAAACCAATGATCGTACCGGTGCAGGCGATAATAACGCTGATGATGCCGCAGATCTTGCCGGCCGACGTCATACCTCGTCCGCTCGGGTCCATTCGTCCAGCTTCCATTTCGAGCAGGTCGTTATGCCCCATGATCCAGGCGGCGATGCCGAGCGGGAACAAGCTGATCCCCAGAATGCCGAGAACGAGCACGCTTATGCCGCGATGGGGATTCAAGCCCGAGGCAGTCTCGACGAATCCGCCCAACTTGTCGAACGAGCCCGCAGGTTGCGGTTGCCCCAGGGCCATCTCGCTCCTGTCGAGCGAAACCGCTTCCGGTGCAGCGGCGCCCGGTGCAGCGGCGTCGTGTGTACTCGTGCCGCCGGAACCACCCAGGACGAAGGGTTTCCGTGGGCGTGGTTTGCGCCCGGTGACGAACAAGAGAGCCAGGAAGGTGACGGAGCACATCACCAGTCCGGCGATCAGTGCCACACGTCCTTCGTCGTCCACGCAGGCCACGATGTCGCCGTCCCAGGCCATCTCGATACGACCTTCTTCGGTCACTCGCTCGATAACGGTTTTGCTCCACTCATCATGGTAGGTGTGGTCCCATTCGCGAGCGATGCCCGTGATCGTGCCACCAATCCCAAACAGCATCAGCGAGAGCAGGAAAGGCCTGAGCGTCTCCAGCCAGAAGGCCTCTCGCTTGAAACGGGTTGTCTTGCGAAGAGCGAAGAGGGCGAACGCCGCGAATCCGGTACACGAGATGACGGATGCCGTCACGTCGTGGTGTTCGAAGCCGCCCACCAGCGGGATAACGAAGGTGGCGTTCGCACCGCAAAGAAGACCGAAGCTGATCACACCCCAGATGACTCGCGTTATGCCACGCCGGCGAGGCCTGGAATCCTCTTGGGCAAGGTCCCTGGGCTCGACCCCCTCAATCGGATGGTCGGCCGTGGCTCCACAAACGTCAGTCTGGTCCGCGCAGGGCGCGCTTCCGTCAGGGGTGCAATAGTCCGGACTGCACGAAGCAAACGCATCGGTCGGCGTGGTGCGCCTCGGCAATCGTGGTTTGCGACCGGTGAAGAGCAGGAGGCCGAGAAACGCAACCGAGCACATCGCCAGCCCTGTGATCGAGGCGGCGCGTCCACCTGCGCAGAGCCCGATCCCACAAGAATGGTAGTCCCATTCCCGTGCAATGAGGGTGATCGTGGCACCGATGCCGGACATGGCGACCGCGATCAGGAAAGGTCGCATCGTTTCACGCCAGAACCCTTCGCGTTTGACCGGGCAGGTCTTGCGCAAGGCGAACAGCATGAAGGACGCACAAGCCGTACAGCCGATGATCGCCCCAGTGACGTCACCATACGCAACGTTCGTGGCCACCAGAGGAACCAGGAACGTGACAATCGCGCCGCCCATCAGACCGAATGCCACGAGCCCCCAAAACGCGCGGGTGATCCCCCAGCGCACATGAGGATGCGTACTCAGACCCGGTTCGGCCGCGGCCGGATCGGCAGCCATCCCGGCGCTTGTGGGAGCATAGCCATCCACCCCCGCCGCAGGTGCGAGAGGCGGGGCAGATCCGCCACCGTCTTCGTGCCGATCGAAACCCGGAGGTTGAAATGCGCGGGCCGCCGGTGCGGCAAACCACCATGACGATGCCTGAATGATCAAGGAGACGACGCCGGCGACTCCTGCGCTCAGGAAGATCGTGTGCTCTTCGTTGCGGACACCCAGAATCTCACTGGCAATTGCCGTGAAGATCAGAGCTCCAAACGCTGTCCAAAGGGCACGCCCGAATTTGATTTCACCGTCGACACGATCCGTTGTTCCGCTGTCCTGCTCGCCTTCCTTGAAGAACATGGCGACAACGACAAGGCCAAGCCAAATAGCGGCGCCCTCTTCCGAATCCTTGTCGAATAGCGGGGTCGCCCCCAAAACCATGATCGGGGCGCAACAACAAAGTTGGATGAGCTGTCGAGGCCAATGCGGACCGTAGGCTATCCCGAACCATCGAACGGCACTTCGTGCCAGTACAATGCCGCCCGACATCGTGACAACGAGAGCTCCGGCACCGATGCCGTATGCCTCATCCCCCATCCAGTTTCCCATCAGTATCCCGAGACCGACGGCCAGCCCGATCGACAGCAAAGCGGAGAAGGCGATCCGCTTCTTCCGGTCGGATTGGGGTAACGCCGGTGTGGATGGCGGGCCGGTGAATGCGGGCGAGCCGCTGCCCGTCTGTGGTGCTGCGGCGGGCGCCGGTGGCGGTGGCGGCGGAGCCGGTGTCTGCCGCGCCTGGGGCGCCGTCTTTCCGCCAAGTTTGGCGAGCTTGGCGTCCACCTTCCGCGAAATGCGCTCCACCCGTTTGGCGAGGCGATCAGGGAAACCGACGGGCGGTCCCACGGGCTTGGCAAATGGCGGCTGACCCTGCGCATCACCGACCGGCTTGGCGAAATCGCGTGCGTAGCCGGGTGCAGGGTTCGGCGACGGCATGGGGGAATCCGCCCCCTCGGGCATGCCGCGCCTGACGGCGCCATCGAGGCTCTTCGCGCTGAAACCCGCGAGGCTCTCTCGAACGGTGGCCACCTCGAGCAACTCGTCGACCATTTCATCCGACGACTGGTATCGGTCCTTGGGGTCCTTCTCGAGCGCTTTGCGAATGACATGGCCGAACGGTTCCGGGAGCTCGTCCAGCTCGGGCTGTGCGGTCAAGTGCTTCATGAGCACTTCGGCCATGCTGGAGCCTTCGAACGGCACCTTGCCCAGCAGCATTTCGTAGAGCATCACGCCGAGGGCGTAGATATCGACACCCTTCGAGTAGTTACCGCTCCCGATCTCCGGTGCCATGTAGTGCACGGTGCCCACGCTTGCCGTCTGACCGCTGTGCCGCGACACGGAGATGAACTTGCTGAGCCCGTAGTCGCCGATCATCACGTAGCCGTCGTCGTAGAAAATGTTGCCGGGTTTGAGGTCGCGGTGGACGATGCCGCGGTCGTGCAGGTAGCTGAGCCCCTTGGCGATCTCGCGCAGGAAAAAAGCGGCCTTTTGCGGACCGAAGCCGTTGGGTTCGGCAACCAGCAGGTCACGCAACGAAGGCCCGGAGCAATACTCCATGATGATGGCGTACTCGCCGTCGATGGTCTTCTTGACGTCGAAGATCGAGACAAGGTGTGGACTCTTGAGGTTGATGCAGTTGCTGACGCCGCGCAGCTCGATCTGCGGGTTGTCGCGAAGGTACTTGATGGCGACTTCGCGGCCGCCGTCACTGACGGCGTAGTACACTTCGCCGAATCCGCCTTTGCCGACCGCGCGCTGGATCGTGTAGCCCTCGATCGGTCGGTCGCCGTGTTTGAAAGTATAGGCCATAATGCTCACCGATAGACGGTCACGGTCCCGGGGTCATCCCCGCAGGCACCTCTCTACACGTTCTGTCCGCCGGGCGTCCGAACCTGCCACGGTTCGAGTACGAGGCTGACACCGGCTATTTCCGCCGGCTCGCCAAGCGCCAATCGCACCGGTTCCGTATCCACATGCCCGTCGTTCTTCTGACGTAGCCACAACGCTCCGTTCCGCTCGAACAGGACCAGGGGTGCGCCCGCATGCTGGCACCAGACATGGTCGGCGGGACTCCGGCCGACCGTTGCGTGCCGGTGGAACATCACCACCCGCCGCACGTCGTTGGGCATTTTCGTCGTGTCACTCAAGTCGAGCAGAGCCGAGGGGCTCTTGCGGCTCGGCAGGCGGAACGTGAACTTCGCCTTCCGCCCGAGCACGATCCGGTCACCGTTGCGTAGAAGCTGATGCCGGGTCTTCTTCCCTGCCACTTCCACGTCCTTGCCGCTGAACAAGAAGTAGTCGTCATCCACACGAGTGACATTGGCATGTCGCTCGGCAACATCGCTGAAGACCGGCACGTCGGCCGGGTCGCCGGTTGCGGCGCGGCCGAGGGAGGCCTGCGGCGAACGCAGGATCAGGTAGCTTCCGCCCCCGTCGACCAGCAACAGCAACCGTTCCGGCAGCGCTCCGACCGCCGCGACACCGGGTCGCAATGCGACGGTCTCGTCGAGATTGGGCTGTGCCCCGGAAACCCCGGCGAAGGCTTCAACCGGCGCTTCGACGCCGGCCGGGGATGCGTGAGGCACCCCGTTCTCGATCCTGTCACCGAGCGGTCCGGCAAACAGCGCCGTGGTATTGTCGTCGATCTGCCGCAACTGCTCGGTGGCGGCCTTGACCCATTTCGCTTCGGGCAGCAACCGGGCAAGCGTCATGGCGTGGCGGCGAGCGTCGGTGTACAGGTGTTTGCGTATGCAACGGGCGGCTTCCCGTGCGGTCGTCAGCGTGTCGGTCAGTTCTCGCTTGGCGGGCAGCGTGTCACCGAGCTTCCCGAGACAGGCCAACTCGTCGCCCGCCCGCCCGAGCTTCCCCTCCAGCAAAGCCGTTCGCGTGTTTATGAGCACCTGATCGCACAGATGCGCTTCCACCCGCGCGACAGCTTCGCTGTGGGAATCGATTGCCCGCGCCGTGCGAAGCCGAGACGCCGCGGCCGCAAGCTGTCCCTGCGAAATGAGTTTCTCGGTCTGGTCTATGACATCCGCAGCGTCTTCCACTCGCTGGTTGATGACCCGGTGGAGCTGGCGTGCGTCGAGGTCGGTCTCGCTGCTCTGTTCGAGGATGCGACGTCCCGCGGCGAGCGATCCACCCTCTATCCGGCGGCGGGCCGTCTCGTGGCGATCGTGCCGGGTTTGCTCATGTCGTTGTCGCTCCATCATGACGGTCCGTACATGCCCGCGAAGCTCGGCGAGTTCGTTTTTCATAACACCGCCGGCCTCGGCCCGATCCATGTCCATTATTGCCTCGGTGAACCGGTCGGCACGAAAATGATCTCGGGCACGCTCTATGAAGCGTTCGGTCAACGCAGCCAGAACGGCGGCCCCGCGTCTGTGTTCACGAATATCCGGGGCGGCGGCAAGCCGATACGCTTCGTCCAATCGACCGTCCCGCAGAGCGTTCTCCGCCGCCTTGAGTCGAACGAATAACAATCGGCTGAGCATCTCGGACTCCTCGTGTGATCAACCGCCCCGAGGGCAATGATACGCCGCGTCGCGGCAGGGTTGTCACTCCAGCGGCATTATCAGGCCTGGCATCGGACCGGCCAAACAACCCCACGTTCAACCTCGAATTCGTCCAACCGGACAGATTATTCGTGCTAGACTTGGGCTGGAAAATCAGCATTTTTATTGTAAAATATGTTCGGGCTGGTGGCGCGAGCCGTCGCTCGTGAGCCACAAGGGGTGGCGTTACATCGCCTGTGGTGAATCACGCCAGGAGTACGGTCCGGTACGCTAAACACGTCCCTGGCACACCATTCTCAGTGCCAACTACTTCACTAGCTCGAGCACAATGTTGGCGTAGTATGTGTTGTCGAGTCGATCAAACCCGGACTTTGGACGGGAGTTGTATTCGTTCAACATGCCCACCTTGAGTTTCCAGATATCGGTGCCGGCAAGCGGAATCGCAAGCGCGGTGTCGAGGGTCAGCCGATAGTTGCCGGTGTCCTCGACATCAGGACTGTACGCGGTGGCGTGCGTGAACTGTGCCCAGGGCACAACGTCGAGCCGGTAATCCAGGCCGAGGTCGATCACGAAGTCGTCGTTGGTAACCCACCCGACATACGCCTCGTGACGGTACCCGGCACCGATGCGTGTCTGCAGCTCGTGATCCGGCTTCTTGAGCCAGTAATAACCGGCGCCGGCGGCCACGAGAGCACGAAGATCCAGGTCCTCGAACTCGTCGTACTCCAGCTCGAGTCGCGTGTACCAGTTCCACTGCTCCGTCAGCTGGTTTTCATAGAGGATCCCGCCTTTGTATTCGTTCCGCGTGCGGCTCTTGTCCTGCTCGGCGTACTCGGCCGACAGATAGAACTTCAGGAGATCATCCTGTGTCTTGCGGCGCATGCCGAATCGGCCTCGCGCGTTGAGCGTGTCGGTGTTGCCCTCCGTGCGCGTCGCACCCGCCTCGAGCGTGGTCGTCCACTTCGGTCTCAGTGCTTCTTTCTCCGCCTCGAGCTGCGTGCGCATTGCGACGAACTGCGGATCCTCGGCGCCCTCGGGCCAGATGGCCGTAATGTCAGGAACGGATATGCCGATGGCTCCCATGGCCGTGTTGATGACCGGGGAATCGGCATCGTCGGCCTGCTCGACGGTTCCGACGAGACGATCACCGCTTTTCATATCGACGTTGATCCTGCCGTCGGTCGTGATCGCCCGGACCTTCGCCATGTCGATCTCGAGCCGCCCGGCAAACTCGGTGACGACAAACAGCTTACCGTCCGCAAGCTGTTCGATCGTACCGACGATCCTGCTTCCGTCCGTTGTCACGACCGTATCCGCTTGCACCGCCACCGTGACGACCGCGCCAAGCGTCAGGCACACAAGCTCTATCGTGTAGTTTTTTCTCATCGTGGAATCCTTCCGGTTGACTCAAGCCGCCGTGTGCCCTCGGCGCGCGACGGGATGCAGACTGCGTAGAAACCAAACAGGTCCGCCAACTCGCGAGTCCTCGTGATGTGGAATCATCTTACGCGTGAGGCCGCCCTTAAAGCGCGAGTCGCGCCGAATGCCATCGCCCCGTCCGCTAGCTCTCGTCATCGAGTTCGTCAAACAGCTCATTGACGCCGTTGGTGATGAACGTATCGATCGGCGTGAGGATGGCACCACGGATCATACTGATCAGCACCTCACGCGTATCCAGCGTAACCGTGGACGTCGCCGTGATCTCACTGAATTCACAACCCCCAAACTGGAACAACATTGCACCAAGTCCCAGTGCCGCCAGTTTCTTCCTCACCTTGCCGAAACCTTTTCCGTTACTCATCACGTTGGACCTCACAAGAAGCTTGAATCTATGTAATCTGAGAAACTACGTCCTCCTCGCCCACCCCGTACGATTCGAGAAGACGACCGAAGAACACCCCATGCCTGAAATCGGCCCCAAACTCCGCCCGGTTGTTAGTGGATGGCTTGTAGACTGTCAACCCTCACTGCGTCGCCGTGCCCTACCCCGCGCAGGGGCTAAGCTCACAGTGTGCCGCGACGGCGGCCTGTCAGCCGACCTCCTCCGGCCCGCTGGATCGTCACCGCAGAAAGCTGATCGCGCCGGGTGTAATTGTGGCATCCAAGGGTAGGAAACCACCAACGTCTCCGTCGATCTGGACCGGCACGGTGTCGGGGGAGGTGACCCGAACCCGGCGGCACTGACGGTAGATCACACCTCCGCGTCCGATGTGCCGTCGTCGAGAGATGCGATAGGCGTGAGTCGCCAGCTTTGTGCGCGTCGTGCAGGGAAGCACGCACACATCGAGCATCCCGTCGTCGTACCGGGCCCGTGCCAGAATGCGTAAGCCGCGGGAGTATCGCCCGGTTCCGCCGATGAGAACCAGGCCGCGATCATCGAACACACATGCTCCATCAACCTCGACGCACAGCCGGGGAAACCGGTGGGACCAGAACGTGCGCCAGATCGGCCAGAAATAGGTCATGTGCGTGATGTGCCCCTTCCGCACGGCGGCCAAGCGTAGAACGCAATCGGCGTCGAAGCCCACGCCCACGATGGACAGGAACCGGCGGCCGTTGATCGTGCCGACATCGAAAGGGAAAGGCACACCATGAAGGAGGATCCTCGCAACGCGGTCCGGAACCAACGGCATCCGCAGCTCCCTTGCCAGCAGATTTTCCGTCCCGGTACCTAGAATCAGCATCGGGACGCCGCTTCCGCAGAGACCGCCGGCCACCTCGCCGACCGTTCCGTCGCCACCCACCGTCAGCACGGCGTCGACACCGGGATCGAGTTTGGCTGCCAGAGACGTGGCATGACCTGCGTGTGTGGTCTTCACCGCGTCGAACCGACCGCCCCCACGTTCGACAAGTCGGGCAACCTCTCTGATAAGAGGATCGGTGTGATGCCTGCCCGAAATGGGGTTTACGATTGCGAGAATCCGTCGAGGCATGTGGGCACCCCTACTCCACCACTCGGCGCCGTTGGTGATTGGAAGGGCGAAGGACCCCTTCTTGACGGAGACGGTATGCTCGCAGGGTGTCGCTTAGTGTCACGCTGTGTCAGAGCACGAGTGTTCCCCGCATTGTCGTTACCGCCCGCCCGCCGATGCGCACCGAGTAGATCTCTCCACCCTTCGGCTGGACAAGGGCATGGAGCAAACCCGCACGACCTCCGGCCTTGGCTTGCACGCAGGTCATGCCGGCTAGACCGTCGTGAACCTCGATCACCCCGTGCTTGACCATGTATGCCGCCAGCGGGCCGTGCACACTGCCCGTCACAGGATCCTCGTCCACGCCGCACGTCGGGGCGAAGAACCGTGATTGCACGTGGATCGACGGGGTCAGCGTCTTGATCGTCGCGAGGCAGAGCCCTCGGAGCCGGTGACGAATGAGCAGCTCCTCCAACAGGCGGAAGTCGGGCCTCGCTCCGCTTAGAACTTCGAAGTCCTCCACGAACACGAGCACGTCGCGGTCCTGAGTCTTCGTGATCGGAAACTCCGAGTTCGCGATCGAGGCGGACTCGATGCCCAGAACCGACGCCAGCTCGGAAACATCAACCGGTTGCGGCGTAAGTGTCGGGTCGATCATGTCGAGCCAGATCATCAGGTCCGTCTCGCTCCCCGGGATTCGCTCGACAAAGGCCAGCAGAGGGCCGGATCGTGTTTCAATTCCGACCGTTATGCTCTCTTCCGATTCCGGGAGTACAACCCTTCCCGACTCGACCAGTGCGTGCATACCACCCAGCGTTGCGTGGCCGCACATGTCCACCTCCGTTGTGGGGGTGAACCAGCGGAACCGCACGGCGAAATCGGGCTGCCCGGCTGTCAGCGCAGGCATGCTTTGATCGGGTGCTGTGGGTGGAATAACGAACGTGGTTTCGCTCAGGTTGAACTCGGCCGCGATCGCCTGCATCCGACCATCGTCGATCCCGTCGGCATCCAGGACGACGGCCGCGGGATTCCCCGTGAACGGTTCGCTCGCGAACGCATCGACGACGTAGTAGGGCTTTTCCATGCCTGTGTTCCTTATGGGCCTGCTCACTCGCGTCAGCCTGCAACGACCGCGCCCCTTGGACCTGCGGGACGCCTCATTCACGGTCGTACGAGAAGGCCGCCGAACGTGGGACGGTCCGTGGAAGCGCCTCGCCACGGCCGGCTCGAGAACATGCGGCGCCGGCCCCGTCCCGCCACCTGCCGGGCGGGGTGCATCCGGGCCGCCTGTGCCTATGCTATCATGAGTCAGGCTGGGTGAGTATCCCCGTTGAACCTCGGAGTGTTGCCGAGGGTGCACGTACTCTTTGACACTTGTCCGCGATTCGGCCCCGGTGACGACCGGCGAACGCCGGCGTCAGGGTCAGCTACACAGGGTTAGCTAGACAGGATCAGCCACATACGCCGAAGGCGTTTCTTCTCACAGCCCAGAGTTGCCGCGAAGCGGCTACCCTGGGAGAACGTGAACCCATTGGTTTTCCAGATCGACCCCATCGGGGTCGCGCCCAGCGGACGCCGAAATCCAATGACAAGTTAGGTAGCTTGCTTGCTTTAGAGCAAGCTCTAATCAGCTGTAGCGTCCGAACGCTGGTTTCGCCCGGACAACTGCCGCCATATGTCGCTACACTTGACCGGGAAAGGCACTAGTCCCCTACGAATCGCTCGTCAGACTGAATGTCGTGCTTGCGCAGCAGGTACCTCAGTTCATCTCGGGTGGAGAAGGTCAAATGGCCATAGGCTGCGGGCGGCGATTGAGGCATAGGATGTCGTTACCATGGCGCAACCCCGTTGGGGTTGTTTTCTCATCTGTCGACCATGATCCCAGGGTAGCCGCTTTGCGGCAACCCTGGGCTGGAGGCCGAAACGCCTTCGGCGTATTCCCGCGCGGCGCCGAGTTGCGTACGGCTGCATAGACGCGTAGCACATGGTCGTATAGTCAAGTCGCGCGCGGTCGTATGGCCAAGTCCAGCATGGTCGTATAGTCAGGTCGCGCACGGTCGTATAGTCAAGCCCCGCATGGTCGTATAATCAAGTCGCGCACGGTAGTATAGCCAAGCCCCGCATGGTCGTATAATCAAGTCGCGCACGGTAGTATGGCCAAGTCCAGCATGGTCGTATAGTCAGGTCGCGCACGGTCGTATAGTCAGCAATGCCGGAGTAGTTGATCCTGTGCCAAAACTTGTCTGTACCCAACGATACGGGTGCATCCCAGATTGGGTGGCGAAAGTGCCGTTTCCAGAAAGGTACGGCTGTTTCTCCTCCCCCCTTGCCAAGGTGTATAGACCGGGGACATGGGTAACAGGTGTTCGGAGACATGGGTAACACTTTAATCTGGCTGCTGATTCCTTTGAAGGAGGATCAGCATGCCGTGGAAGGAGTGTTCCGCCGTG
>JAUXGE010000206.1 GCA_030622435.1 Planctomycetota bacterium | reverse complement strand
CCGCCAGTGTCCACGGGCAGCTTGTGTCTACATGTGGCACCCGAGCGGGCCTGCAATTCGAAACTTACGGAGCACTGGTCGTCTTCTCGACCCCGGTGGCACAGTCCCGGAGGGACGAAAGTCCATAGCCCACGGCGTAAGCCATGGGACAAGGGCCGATCTCGATGCAACCAGTCCCGGAGGGACGGCGCTCCATCCGCCCACACGTTGACATCCGACCTACACGAGACTCCGCGTGTCGCCCCAACGGGGCTCAATACTACATTGCCCGTGCTCACTCCCACGGCTCACGCCGTGGGCTGATACCTTTCGCCCTTATGGGGCTAGTGCATCGCCGCTCGACAACGTGCGTGCTCCCGCTGTCCGCTCCCTGACGATCGCAGCTCGGAAGATGTTCGTGCAACCCGCATCTTTTCGGTTGGCTGTGCACTAGTCGCTGTTCTCTCGCTTAAAAAGCATGCACTACACGGTTCCGTTCCGAACTCCAAATCCACCGCACCAGAGCACAGGAACGCGGAATCATTCGTCCCTGTCCCCAGGTGTACTGTTCTCATGCAGCCAGTCGAGCATTTCCTGGACACTTCCGGTGGCCATTGCGATGGAGGTGTCGGCCGCCCCGTAATACAGGTTCAACGTGTCGCCGTCCTCTCCCAACGTAAACCCGCAGGGAAACACTACGTCACCGACGTCGCCCGTTCGCTCGTAATCGCGTTCCGGTCCCATGATCCACTTGTTCGCCCGTAGGAGGCATCGCTTCGGGTCTTCCAGGTCCAACAAAGCCATACCGAGACGGTAGATGCAGCCGGCCGGCGTGATGCGCACCCCGTGGTACATCATCAGCCAGCCCTCCCGCGTCTCGACCAACGGCGGCGACAGACCGATCTTGTAGGCATCCCACCAGGCGCCGAGCCGAGCCTTGAGCAGTACGGTATGATCGCCCCAGTGTCTCAAGTCGGGTGAGAACGATATCCAGATGTGCGCACGACCGTGCGCCGGCACGGGTCGATGGATCATGACCCACCGGCCGTCAATCCTGCGCGGCAGCAGACTGGCATCCTTGTCTTCAGGCGGGAAGATGTTTCCGATTCGCTCGAAATGCGTGAAGTCCTTGGTGAGCGCAAGGGAGACGCCCGGGCCGCGATGCGAGTAACACGTGTAGGTAACGGCGAAGCTCTCGAGCTCGTCGATCCACACGATCCGCGGGTCCTCCACCCCCCACACCTCCTCGGGATGACGTTCGGGATCCGCTTGAAAGGTCGGATGCCGGTCGACCCGCCAATCCCCAACCCCGTCCGGCGATCGCGCAGCGCACAGGTGTGAGTGCCCAGAGCAATCCTCCACCCGGCACAACAGGAGCGTTTCCCCGGTGGGGAGTCGCACGGCACCGGGGTTGAACACGGTGTTGACGAAGTAGGGCCAGTCGAACGCCGTCAGCAGCGGATTGGCGGAATGACGTTTCAGAAGCCGCCGACGCGGATCCTCTCTCTGTGGTGGCATGTTCTTTTCTCTTCAGTCCTTTCAGCGGGCTCGGCGGCGACCGCAGCCGACGCCCTCCGCTTAAGAGCCTAATCCAATAATCCTCGTGGCACCGGTTTTCAACCGGTGAACGGATTCCAAACCCCTATTACACCCTCTGGGATACGCTCTGAGTTTCCCTTCGCCTGGCGAGGCGGGATGGCCCGGTCGGAAGTTGAGGATCGCAACCAGGCCGGCCTCAGGATCACCTCAACCCACTTCCGGGGCATCACCGGTCTGCATCTCGTACATGGTCAACAGGGAGAGAAGCCAGGAGAGCGTGGACTCGGCTCCCTGGTTCTCGTTCACGCCCGAGGCCGTAAGCCCGTCGCGGCAGCCGCGCGACTTGAAATCGATCATGGGGGCCTCCAGATCGTTGCGACCCACGAACCACTCGAAGCAGCGCCGCATCTCCATGAGCCATCGGTCGTCACCGGATGCTCGGTAGGCTGCCTTGCAGGCACCGATCAGAGCGGCCGCTTCGATCGGCTGCTGATCGTACTGTGCCCGACGTCCGTCGCGTCGCATCCACCCCATGTTGCCGATGATCGACAGGTGCCCCTTCGGCGCCGTCTGGACGTCGCACAGCCACTGCAACACGCGCGACCCACGGTCCACGAGTTCTTCTCGCCCCAACTGCAATCCGACGATGATCAAAGCCTGAGGCAAGCGTCCGTTGTCATACGTGAGGACATCCTCGAACCAAGGCCAGTCTGGAGACTCATGCTCGGCGAAGACGGCGTCAAGCCGGTTGGCCAGCCGGTTCTTGTGGTCCAGCATGTCCGCGTCGTCGCCGAACCAGCGTAAGTAGTAGTGCAACCCAAGAATGCCCAGCGTCCATGATCGCGGATGATGAAGCGTGTTCAGCGCCGTAATCGCGCTGCGAAACAGGTCTACGGCCAATCGCCGGGTCGATTCGTTCGGTGCGTGCCAAACGAGGTAGCCCAACGCCCAAATCGCCCTTCCCTGACAATCGTCCGTACCGTCTTCGTCCAGCCACCGGCGATCATAGGACATGAAGTTGTGGAATCGCCCGGTCTCCGGAATATGGGCGAAGTGCAGGAAGGAAAGGTATATGTGGATGTTGCGCAGTGCCTGCTCATCGTGCAACAGGGACCAAGCCATCACCGACACGATCAAAGCGCGCGCGTTGTCATCCGTACAATACCCGTGCCGCCGATCCGGTGTTGCGTACAACGAGTGCTGCAACATGCCCGTATCGTCGGTCATCGTGAACAGATGATCGAGCCGTGGCGCGGGAAGGGACATGCGCATAAGCACCTTACGAACCGGAGCGAAGTCCGTAGCCCGCTCTGCGAATGTTCGGCAGGCATCCCTGAACGCGTCCATGTACTGCTCGCCCACGCGAGGCCAGGTCATCTGACGACCGAAGTCGTACGCCGAGCGGCGTATGGACTCGCGGAGCTTGCCATCCTGAAGCAGTTCGCACAGGTTCGTGGCGAATCCGTCAACGTCGCCGAAACCCACAAGCCGCCCCCTACCGTTGGCGAGCAGCTCCTGCGCATGCCAGTATGGCGTCGAAACAATTGCATTACCGGACGCCAGGGCGTACGCAAGCGTGCCCGAGGTGATCTGTTCCTTGTTGGGGTACGGCGTGACATAGAGGTCTGAGGCCTGGAGGTATTCGCGAAGATCCTGAGCCGACACGTAGCGATTGTGGAACTGGATGTTCTCCTGAATACCGAGCTCGACGGCGCGTCGTTCCAGAGAAATGCGGTAAAGCTCTCCCGACTCGCGCACGACGGCCGGATGCGTCACGCCCAGGATCACATAGGCGACGTCAGGATGCTCGGGAACGACTTTCGCAAGGGCCTCGAGCATGGTCTCGATGCCCTTGCCGGGTCCGAGCAGCCCGAAAGTGAGGATCATCGGCCGACCCGCGAGCCCGAATCGTTCCTTGAACGGTTCCGTATCTCCGAAAGGAACGTCCGGAACGCCGTGGGGGATCATCCTGATACGATCGGCCGGGACGCCGTAAACCTCCTCGAGCAACATCTTGGCGCGGCTTGCCATCACGACGACAACGCTGCTCCGAGCACCGATCCGCTCCAACACCTCCCTGGGCTTGGGTTCAGGTTCGCTGATCACGGAGTGTAGGGTCGTGACAACCGGCTTCCTGAGTCGATCGAGGAGATCGAACAGGTAATCGCCCCACTCGCCTCCGAACAGGCCGTACTCATGTTGAAGGCTGAGCACGTCGGCCCTTCCCGTATTGAGGATGTCCGCTGCGTTGCGATAGTCATCCCGACGTTGCTGGTGGATCTGGACCGTCACGTCGGGGCCGTAGTCGTAACCCGCCTCCAGGTCGTTCATTGCCGCTATCTGCACCCTGTCGCCATTCGTGTACGGCGGACCGGGCTCGGCGCCCCGTACGGCGGTGGCTAGGTCGTGGGCGAAAGTCGCGATTCCGCAACGCCTCGGAATGTACGAGCTGAGTACGGCTACCTGGACGTCCTGATTCTGTGGCATGACCTGGCTCCATCCCTGGTGTCGAACAGGCCTCCTGCTCCGACAGCACCCTTGGAGTGTAACGAAATGCGGCTCTTCGCCAAGAGATCAACCGAACTGCCCGCTTCTCGCCAATAGTCCCTCGGTCCGCCACTGACCACTGGAAGCCGGAGCCCAGCGTAACCTCCGCCGCGGGGCGACTTCCGTCCCTCGGGCTCCGATTGCCAACCCAAGGAGGTACCACGCCACCTCCGGCAGCTTCACCGGCACCAGGCATCGTCCGATATAACACTAGACAATATGTTTGGGGAGGCGGGTCCGCGCGGAGTCCAGACAGACGGCATGTGGCTCAGCGCGTCCCCCAAGGCCAAAGCCATGGAGCATCCCAAGCGTCGGCATGAACAGACCATCATGAACGACTTGACGCACGATACAGAATCGGCACATGACCAGGGAGAAGTACGACACCCGCTCAGGCGGACAGACGTTCGGATGCATGAGCTCGACGGAGAGGCGCTGATCTTCGATCCGGTTTCGGCCGACACGCACCGTTTGAACGAAACAGCGCTCTTAATCTGGCGCCAGTGCGACGGCCGGCATGATGTGGAACACATAGCGTCGCGCCTCACCGAAACTTATGACGTTTCCGAGAACGAGGCGATGGAATGTGTTCGACGTTCGCTTGAAGAGTTCGACACCTGCGGACTGATCCTCGTAGAGGACGAGTCTACGACATGATGAGACTCGGCGTGGCCGAACCGGAGCTATCTGGGGTATCGCAAAGCGAGATCCCGATTAGAGGGCATACATCCTCATCGGAAAGACCGCGCGAGCCCATGCCCGCTGCTCTCCACCCGGAGATTCACCCAACAGAAACCCGCCCTGCACCGGTTGAGATGATGACGGCCGATGTACCGGTTATCCACCTTCGCATAGGCGTCGTGAACGCGGCACTTCAAACCCCGATGCGAGGACTGCTGCAGAAATACGCCACGTTGTACCGGCGATTCCTCACGGACCGAACAAGCAAGCGCGAGATACGCGTAACCGTGCAGCCTGAGCGCCGATCACCGTGGCGGCGTCGGACTTATCAGGTTTCGGTCAACGGGCGTCTCCGGTTTGAGCCCTCGCGTCTCGAGGAGGTAATGCCGTTCGTCGAATGGGCAATCAACTGGGAAGTGCCGAGAACCATGCCCGAGTACCTCCAGTTGCATGCTTCTTCCATGGAGATCGACGGCACCGGCGTGGTCTTTCCGGGCTCCTCCGGCAGCGGCAAATCCACATTGACGGCCGGGCTGCTGTCGCAAGGGTGGCGGTACCTGTGCGACGAGTTCGCCCTCATTCACGCAGAAACCCTCCAGCTCCACCCGTTCCCGCGGGCGATCTGCATCAAGAGGGGATCGGCTTCCGTGATGGAAGCCCTCGGCCTTCGGCTGCAAGGTGGGTTTCATTACATCAAGCGATCGAAGGGGCGCGTCGGGTTTCTCGATCCGTCTGACGTTCGTAAGGACGCCATCGGCCGTGTGTGCCCGATCCGCTATGTGATCTTCCCGAAGTACACCCCCGACGCTCAATCCGCACTGACACCGATCAGTCGCGCTGAGGCCGCGTTCGATTTGCACAGTACCTGCTGGAACCTCCTCAATTGCGAGGCTCTCGGTCTGGACGTGCTGGCGGACATGGTCCGCGGGGCGCAATGTTACCGCCTGACTTGCGGAGAGATCCGCTCCACGTGTGATCTCGTCAAACGACTCGTCCAGGGAAGTCTGAGTCAGCAAGAAGCGAGTTCGCGATGACTCGACTAACCAAGTGGCTCAATGACAGCAAACCCTCCGATGTGGGGCCTCCTCGCACGAGCACCGACGAGGAGCAACTTGTCGCTGATGCTTATCGAGAAGGGTTGGCCGGTCTGATCCTCGAGCACTCTTCCCGGCACAGTCTGCCACTCGCTCCAACGGTCGCGGCCCGGCTCGAGCGGCGCGCGACCGCAGTTGCGGCCCGCAACCTGCAACTGAATACCGAACTCGAGCGAATCCTCCACGTTCTCAATCGCGCAAATATTCCCGTCATTCTGCTCAAGGGGGCGGCGTTGAACCTGACCTTATACCCGCGACTGGACCTGCGTCCCATGAGCGACCTCGACCTGCTTGTGCGACCCCAAGACGCCGATCGGGCGGTCCGAGCACTGACCGAGCAAGGCTGTCGGCGCGGCATGGATCTCGTGCGCGACGGGTTCTTCCCGCAATACCATTATGAATGCGAGTTGATCAGCGGCTCCGTGGTTCCGGTGCGCATCGATCTTCACGCACGTCCGCTTCGACCGTTGCGTTACTTCCGTACCATGCCGACCGACGCATTCTGGGAAGACGCACGTGTGGTTCGCGTGGGGCAATCCGAGGGATTGATTCCATCACTGGAAACGATGTTCATCCACCTCGCAGCTCACGCCGCGTTTCACGGCTGCTCGAGGGCGCTGTGGCTATACGACATCAAACGATTCGCGGACGACGCTGGTCACACGATGGACTGGTCGCTTGTCCTGCGGCGATCGTGCGAATGGAGGCTGTCGCTCCCTGTGCAACGGGCTATCGAATGCGCAACGGACCTCTACGGCCCGTGCTGCCCGCAGAGTGTCCTCGACCGTCTGGGCAAGCGAGGCGCGGGATGGTGCGATCGACTCACGCTCTGGCAGACGCCGCGTGATGCGGCATCACCCCTTGCACACATCCTGGCAAACCTGCTATGCACGCCGGGATGGGGCTTTCGGCTGGGGTATGCGATGGCTTATCTTCTCCCAGGACGGGCACACCTTGCCGGGCTATATCCTTATCGACACAGAGGGTGGGTTGCCTGCGCACACATCTGGCGGTTCGTTCGAGTGATCAAACGCGTCCTGCGCATACCCTGGGGCAGGCCCTCGCACGCCGAGCGGAAAACGAGAGGCCAACGACTCACAAGGCACAGACCACAGAGCCTGGGCACCTGAAGCGTGGATGGGCCGATGCGGCCAAGTGGTCGCCTTCTCGGGTCACGAAGCACGCCCCCGGCCGATAATCACTTGAATTCCCCTCCTCGCATAGTCGATATCCATTCAGAAAGTGCGCGGAGCAAAGTGACAATGACTCAGTCGAACCAGACGGTCTCGGTGATCATGACGGTTAGGAACGATCCTGCCGGCTGCGCGGAGACGCTCGATTCCCTGAATCATCAGACGCGCTCTCCCGACGAGGTCGTCATCGTTGACGGCGGTTCCAACGACAGCACGATCGACCGCATCTGCCGATTCATCTTCGCCGATACCAGGTTTCGGCTGATCGAAGCCCCGGGTGTGAATATCGCCCGCGGCAGGAACATCGCCGCACGCGCCGCCACCGGTGAAATCATCGCTTGTATCGACAGTGGTTGCCGCGCCGAACCGGATTGGTTGGAAAAGCTCCTCCGACCCTTCGAGGAGGATCCGGATGTCGAGTTCGTCGCCGGTTTCTATCGAATAGACTCCCACTCACTCCTGGAAGAGGTCGTCGGTCTCGCTACGATGCGAGGTCAATTGGCCCCGCCCGATCCGGAGACATTCAACCCCTCGGCCCGGTCCATGGCCTGCAAGAAGGTGATCTGGTCACGCGCGGGCGGCTGGCCCGAGTGGATCGGCTTTTCCGAAGACACCCTTTTCGATCATAAGGTCCGGAAGATGGAGGTAGGATGGCGTTTCGCGAGCGATGCCATCGTCCACTGGCGTCCGCGCCGCTCCTACAGTGCCGTTGCAAAGCAGTTCTACCATTACGGAACAGGCCGAGGACACACACAGATCGGGGCTTCCGGCTTCCTGTACAACCTGCGGAATATCCTGCTGGTCGCTGCGGCGGCCGCGTGTTGCTTAGTGACGACATGGGCCGTTACGGTGCTCGCGGCGTTTGTGCTTTACTTCTACGTATGGACGTTCCATCACAAGGCATGGCGAATCGCCCGACGAACCGGACGGCGGATAGCGTATCCCATGTGTCTGAGCGTGATGTGGTTTGTGCTGGCGTCGAATACCATCGGGTATGTGGTCGGTTCCTGGCAGCGTCTTCGGCATCGCGACCGCTATGAACACCGGATGAAGGCCTACCTGGCGGACTTGTAACGCTCGAGTCGGAAACAGGCGCACGGTGTACCGTTGATGGACGACGCGGCAGACAAACGTTGTTGTGGAGATATGGCATTCTCGGGTTCTGTGTAGCATCGAAATCTGCACAAGCCAGGGACGAAACCAAGTTCCGACCGCAACAGAAGAATAGAGCTTGCTCTAGCACCGTGGATCACCGATGGGGTTAGATTCGAACGAAGGTCGTATGAATCCGAGGCCAATCCATCCAACCTCGCGCCGACCGCGCCTGCTATGCATCGCCTATGCCTTCCCGCCTATCAACCGTAGCGGCACGCACCGAACGCTCGGCTTCGTGAAACACCTCGAT
>JAUXGE010000140.1 GCA_030622435.1 Planctomycetota bacterium | reverse complement strand
CGCGAATCTCGAATAGACAGCAGAAGAAGTCAGAACCCATGTCGTCGGAGACGGTCACGGGCCTGGCACAGAAAGCAATCTTGGAAAGGATGTACAATCCGAGTTGCTCGTTTTGCCACCCCTTCCTCGGTGTCAGCAGATGGCCCACAGAATATCCCTTGCTAGTCCCTATAACGCTATGAGTATGCTGCTGGCCAGACGGGCACGTTGCACACGCAAGGCGCGTCACGGCACGGACCGTCAGGTTGAGCCGCATGCTCGACCTCACAGACATTCCGAATAGTCATTCACCCTGGCTTCATGAGTTCGCCGATCTCCTTCCCGCGCTTCTTGAGCGCGTCCGTGAGGACCTGGGGGTCAACGTGGGGTCTCAGCCGTTCGAGCCACGCTTCGCCCAGCATCTGGCCCTCCGCGGACGCCTCGGAAAGGGCTTGTTGAGCCCGTTGTTCGGCCTCTTGGTCGCCTCGAGCCACAGCGTTATGCAGGGCGGTGACGCAGTCGAGCTTGCTCCGGTAATTCGCCACGATCTCCTGGAAGGTGCTCCTGATTCCCGGATCCTGGATCGCAAGGGTGCAAGTGTACATTTCAAGATACACCGCGCGGAGCTCTCCGATGTGATGAGAGGCATCCTTCACCCAGCGATCGGCGGGGATGTTGGGGTCAAGGTAGTCGCGCACGAGGGGACCCGTTGCCCGATTCCACCGCGCCGGGAGATCGAAGAAGGTCGCGATAGCGTCTGCGTCGCTAGGCGAGATTGATTGCCTGTGAGCCTGGAACGCCACACGAGCACCCTCCTGGGCAGCCCGTTTGTTCTGCGCGTGCTCTAATTTGGAACCTGGTTGATTGCGTGAGCGCTCGGACTCTGACTCTGGCGGAGGGTCGCAGGCGATGACCGTCATGATGAGTCCTGCGCTACACAAGAGACGATGATTCTTCATCCCGTTCTCCCATCTCTCTGATGCACACGTCTGCGGTCTAACAATGATTATACAGTCTGTTTAGAACGGGAAACACAGACTATTTCTTTCTGCATGAGAACTCTCCGCGATTTCTTCTCTTTCCGTTCAATGCCTTTGATATCAAGGACCGACCTCCATTCTGCCCTTTAGGGCGTCGCGGATTAGACAGACTGTATAAGGCGAGCCACACATCGGCGCTCGCGGGTTACGCTGACCAGCCTGCGGAGACGGCACCATGCGTGGCAGCAGACGCAGCAAACTGAAGGTTTCGCAGGAAATTGTCGCAGCCGTACTTGTCAAGCACAGCGAAGTACCCGAGAGCGGCGGACGGAACTGCCCCACCCTTGTCGCCGAGACGGCGTCGTACAACTTCGAAGACGGTGTCGATTGCGGCGCGGTGAAAGTGATCCTCATCGCCTCGCGCGATGGAAGTGTTGACCAGAAGGCTGTCGCCCTTGTAGAAGAGCTCTCCTGAATAGACACAGGGAGCTGGCTGACCGCCGGGGACGATGTCCAGAGGGCGCTCGCAGCAGACCCCAAGCATGGATCCGTTATGCGCGAGGGGATCGTTGGGATCCACGCGCGAGCTGAGAACGGAAAGTCCCTTACTCACCACGTGTTGTCCGGAAGGCGGAGGGAAGTTGGCGAGCATCTTGCCCGCGTACAAGAACGCGAACCACAACGGGTATGGCGCATCCTGCGTCGCGTCCGGAACTTCGTCTTTCACCGCCACTTCGCTTTGCGACAGGAAGTCAAGCTGCATCGTGCCAATTACTCTCTTCCGAGAGAAAAGACCCATCGACTACCTCCTGAGATCTTGACAGGTAGCTTCTGTTCTTGCGGTGTTCAGATAGACCCGCCTTTGGGGTTTGCTTCCAGCTAACGCTCCAGCAGAATACCCGGGTAAAGGGGGTCCCGTCAATAGGTCGCCGCCCTGGACACATTCCCGCGATGGAACAAGGTCGATCCGATTCCCCGGGACCAGGCGTGGGAGAACCTCGGGGACTAATTCAGGTGGGGCGTCGGGTGGCCCAGGTTCTTTGAACCTGGGGTCTTGATTCCGTTGTCTCACACCCGAAGTCATGAGGCCAACCGGATCCGTGACAGAATCGGCGGATCCACGTTCCACTTAGTGGAATCGCCGATTTGGAGTGGAAACACCCATAACGCGGGTGTGAATGGTCCGCTCCTTCACGGTCGCGGCTCGGATCGAGCAACCAGACCCCGGCCGGAAGTGTCACGGACCCGGGCGTTTCTCTTATTCCCTCGCTCGATTGACAAGACAGCGGCCAGCCCCTACACTCCCAGTGCATCCCGTGGAGAAACAGCCATCGGAGCACAGCCAGGCACCGATGGCTTTGGTAGACGCGACGCGCGTCCGACACATCTTCGCTTGGGGTCCTCGAGAGTATTACAGAATGCAATTTGAAGATCTGCGGCTTGTTGAGCCGCTCCTGCGTGCCGTGCGCACGGCGCGTTACGTTCATCCTACGCCTATCCAGGCCCAAGCCATTCCGCTTGTCCTTGCAGGCCGCGACGTACTCGGCTGTGCCCAGACGGGCACCGGCAAGACGGCGGCGTTTGCCTTGCCCATCCTCCAGCAATTGAGCGACCGCTCAGCCCGGGCGGCAAGGCCGGCGGGTCGCGTCCGCGCCCTGGTGCTGTGCCCGACGCGTGAACTCGCGCAGCAGATTTATGAGAGCTTTCGCACGTACGGCCGGCACACCGGCGTGCGGCAGACCGTGGTTTTCGGCGGAGTGAACCAGGGTCCGCAAGCCCGCGCACTGCGAGCCGGCGTGGATATCCTGATCGCCACGCCCGGGCGCCTGCTTGACCTCATGGGGCAAGGTCTGGCAAATATCGCGAGTACCGAGATCCTGGTCCTCGATGAAGCCGACCGCATGCTCGATATGGGCTTCCTGCCCGACTTGCGCCGGATCCTCACCCAAGTACCTCGTCAGCGCCAAACACTGCTTTTCTCGGCGACCATGCCGCCCCCGATCCGCAAACTCGCCGGCGACATCCTCCACGACCCGGTGCCGGTGCAGGTGGCGCGCGTCTCGTCGCCCGCCCCATCGGTGGCTCACTGGGTTTATCACGTTGAGAAACCCGATAAGCCGACGCTGTTGGTGCGCCTGTTGACGCAGACGCCGCACACGCGGGCGCTGGTGTTCACTCGTACCAAGCACGGAGCGGACAAGGTGGTCAAGCGGCTCGTCAAGGCCGGCGTGCCCGCCGCGGCGCTGCACGGCAACAAGAGCCAGGGTGCACGTACCCGTGCGTTGGGTGAGTTTCGGTCTGCGCAGACGCCCGTGCTCGTCGCGACCGACATCGCGGCTCGTGGCCTGGATGTCGACGACATCTCCCACGTCATCAACTATGACCTCACCCCTGAACCGGAAACGTATGTACATCGCATCGGCCGCACAGGTAGGATGGGAGCGGTCGGCACCGCGATGTCGTTCTGCACATCGCAGGACAAGGACAACCTCCGGGCGATCGAGAGACTGATCCGCGAGCCGTTGCGGCGCGCGGCCGACCTATTGGAAAACGGCGGTTTATCACCGGATCCAAGTCGCGCAATCCCTCACCGTGCTCTGCAACCGCGCACGCACAGCATCCTGCCGGGGCGATCACCGAGCAAAGGGTCACGGGGCAGAAGACCATCGCCTGTTCCCGCAGTCTCGTGAGCACATAATGCTCCCCGATGGACTACCGGTTGCCGGACTGTCGAGCTAGAGCAAGCTCTATCCAAGTGTAGCGTCCGAGCGCGAGTTTGCCCTGACAGCAAACGGGTTTTAGACGCTACACTTGCCTTGAAAGCGCTATAGCTATCCGGGGCAAGGACGAAGGCCGAATGCGGGCTGACTGAAGGTGAAGCATCGTACCTCATCGACCGGTGCCGTGATTCTGAAGCGAACGACACGGTAGTGGCACACGATGCGCGGCTGACACGTGGGTCGAACGCTACAGACCATGCACGGCCGGCGAGACGCCGGCCGCTACAGAACATGGCCGTGCTGCTCTTTGGCGAGACACCCGGGATATCACCGGCGATCCACGGAGCGCGGGGTATGACGGGATCAAGACGGGTGGCCCATCGCTTCAGCGGTGGGGGAGTCGAATCCATTTAACGATTTCGTCGTGCCACTGCTGTGTCAGCAGTGGGGGTGTTCGGAGACGTAGGGTGCGTCCCCGACGCACCAATCGGTCTACGAGGAACATGGCCGCGCCCGGCTTTGCCGGGTCTTGACCATGGCACCCTTGCATTGGTGCCACATACCGGCGCTTGGATGGGGCGGACAGTTGTCTTGTGTTGTCGACGGGATGGGGCACACACAAGACACCCAGGAGGGTACCAGCGATCCACGAACCTTGGGGTAGGATGGGATCAAGGATTCCGGTAGGATACCCGCATGAGGCTCCCGCCCATTCCAAATCCGCAGAGGTATGCCGGCTTGTACATTTACGACTTCGGCAAGCACGTGGCCGTCGGCTACACCGCCGCTGAGATTCGGATCCTCCGCGAGTTGGAACCGTACCGGACGGGAACGGCATACGAAATATATCGCGTCGATGAGAATGGGGCGATGGAGCTCCGCGGTGTCCGAGACGAATGCCTGATCGGTTCCGAGGCCGTGTGTTTCCTGCGCCGCGATTTAGAGGCCGCACGTCGTGATTACGACACCCTGCGCCGTGCGGCGGATAAGGAGCCCGTTCCTTGCAGTGCTGAAATGCAACTGGCCATGCTGCCCTCGTTTCAGCCGAGCCACGTGACGGCGATCGTGTTTCCCACCTCGGCGACCACGACCATGTCAGGCTGGCTGGCTCGCCATGCCGATGGAGCAGGCGACCTCGTTGTTGGGGGCAGCGACGCTTACAGCACGCTGATCGGTTCCCAGGGAGACCGTATCGCATCTTGCCGACTGCCGATTCAGCAGACATACCGTGATCGTTCTAAGGAGGAAGTCCTGCGGAGCGTGGGGGAGTCTCTCCAGCGGTAGTGTCTCCTTTTCGCCGCCCTCCATTGCGGAATAGCAGGAAAACGCAAGGTCGTTTGTAGCGCAGGCTTCCAGCCTGCACGAGCTGCGATTGCGATGCAGGCAAGATGCCTGCGCTACGTTTACCGGCGTGTTGCGTTGATCGTCATGTGCTTCGACAATGCGCGTATGAAGCAGACTCGCTCCCTACCGGTTCTGTTGCCGAAGGTCACCGAGCAACGGTGGTCCTGCCACTCGTGCGGGCACTGCTGCCGCTCGCTTGTCATCCATCTGACCAGCGCCGACCGTCAACGCATAGAGGGACAAGGATGGAAGGAGAAGCTCGGCACCGAGCCTTTCGTGCGCGCCGGGAGGGCATGGGTACTCAACAAACGCGAAAACGGCGATTGCGTCTTTCTGGACGAGAACACTCGCTGCCGTATTCACGCCGAGTCCGGCGCCAAAGCGAAGCCGATCGCCTGCCGAATGTTCCCTTTTTCCGCCAGGGCGACGCGGGCTGGCTGGCAGGCGTCGTTGCGGTTCGACTGCCCGAGCGTCGTATCGTCCAAAGGCGAGTCGATTGGCCGACACCGGTCGTGGCTGTCGGAACTCGTGCAGGAGCTTGCGCACGGCGAGCCGAAGGATGATGACGTAGCCGCATTAGGACGGCGCGTGGTCGCCACACCTGACGAAATCGAGACGGTCATGACGCACCTGGATCGCTGGCTGGCCGGAGATTCCTTTCCGACACCGCAGCGATTGATCGGCGCGGCGCGGATCACGACAACCCTGGCGGAGGCGACATTCAAGAAGGTGCGTGGTCCGCGCTTCAAGGAGCTGCTCGATCTGCTGTTCGACGCCCTGCCGCACGAATGCGCCGTTGCACCCGATGCCCCGAAGAACCGGCAACGCGGCATGCTCCGTCAACTCGCCTTCGCTCACGCGGAACACTTGACCCTCGCCGAGATGCGGTCGGGGCCGATCAACCGGTTCCGCAAGCGGTTCCATCAACTGAGCAGCGCGCGGCGGTTTCTGAGCGGCATCGGGACGGTACCCTCTCTGCCGGGCTATATCGGGGAGGCCACGTTCGATGCGGTCGAATCGGCTACGCTCGATCGCAATGACGCGGAACTCGTGAAGGAGTTGCTGCGTCGATACGTGTCGGTACGTCTAAGGGAGCGGAGCGTGTTCGGCGAGGGCTACTACGGCTGGCCCGTCTTCCACGGATTGGCGGCGTTTTGGCTCTGCCTGGCTACGGCCGGCTGGCTGGCGCGATACGCATCGACCCTCCGAGGTGTCACCGAGGTATCATTTGCCGATGCCGGGTTCGCGCTTGCCACGGTGGATCGGGCTGCCACGCGCCTTCCGGCGCTAGGCGCGATGGCAGAGCGGGCTCGCGTGTCGTACCTTCTGAAAGACGATGGGCCGGCTCGACTCTTACACGCATACACTCTTGTCGAGTAAGTCACATGCCATTACCACCTTCTGACCCGGCTCGTACGATCGATCATACGCTTCTTGCACCTGAGGCCACGCCCGAGAGGATCGATGCCCTGTGTGACGAGGCGGTTCGGTACGGGTTCGCCGGTGTATGCGTCCATCCTATTTACGTGAAGCGTGTGGCAAAGCGGCTCTCTTCGATCCGAGCGTCCGACGCAAACGCGCACCGTCCCGCTGTAGTTTCGGTTGCCGGTTTCCCGCTCGGAGCCAACAAAACCGAAACGAAGGTCTTCGAGGCAAGACGCGCGACAGATGACGGCGCCACGGAGATAGACATGGTGATCCCGCTCGGCGCCCTGATAGCGGGGGATCAGACCGCCGTTCGCAGAGATATCGAGGCCGTCGCTCGGGTGGTCCATGAAACCGTCAGAGGTGGAATCCTGAAGGTGATTCTGGAGGCGGCCGCCCTGACAACCGACCAGATCGCGGCGGCGTGCCAATGCTGCAAGGACGGCGGTGCGGATTTCGTGAAGACGTCCACAGGGTATCACCCGGCGGGCGGTGCGACGGTCGAACAGGTTCGATTGCTACGCCGGTTCGGCTCCCCCCTGCTCGTGAAGGCTTCAGGCGGGTTGCGCACGGCGAGCGCGGCGGTTGCGATGTTGGAGGCCGGCGCGGACCGGCTGGGCACATCGGCAGGCGTGGCGATCATGGAGGAACTGCGGCGCACGGCGTCTTGACGTTCGGTGGGAGCGCTCGTTACAATGCCCAAAATTGCGTGTTGGGAGCCCTTGCATGAATGACGAAGACGTAAGCGTATGTGAAGAATGTGGTGCGAGTGTGTACGAGGAGCATATCGAGTCCGGCATAGCCGGCCGGCACAACGGTAAGCTGCTGTGCTCACACTGCATGGCCGAGAAGGAAGGGGACAGCGGTGGCGACCTGGATGACATGGCGCCGATCGAATTCGACGACAGTGAGGACGATGGCGACCTCGGCTCGACGGACATGTCGAGCACCCGCATCCAACAGGCCACCGGGGCTGAGCGCGAAGGCGGTGCCAAGGATGATGAGAGCTATTCGAGACCGCTCAATCCGAACGGCACAGGCGCGTCACGCTGCCGGATGTTCCACTGCCGGATCAGCCAGGGCGCCGTCGACTTCATGATGAACCAGGTGAACGAATGGCTAGACGAGAACGAGGACGTGACCATCAAGTTCGCGACCACGACTATCGGGCTGTTCGAAGGTAAGCACACCGAGCCCAACCTGATCACGAGCGTGTTCTATTGATGTTGCGGGTTGTGGCCGTCTTCGCCGCCGTTCGTCTTCGCGTATGGAACTCTTTCGTGTGATGCAGAGGCGCCTGACAATCCGGTGAGGTCGCCTCGTGCTAATGCATGAATGTGGCCACCGCGCGAGCATCGCGCAGATCGACTCGATACGATGCGGCAGACTCGTGACTGAACACGCTGAAGCAGCATTCGGACCTCGCGCACCGCAATCCACGGACAGCAGACACACGGCGTAGACATTCAGTGAACCCATCTGTGGGTGCCGTGCCCAAGCCGAAGGAAGGCCAGGAGGCCCTCCGTGAAGCGTGAACATGGCCGCGCTGATCACTTAGAGTACCAGCGTGCGAGGCGCGGGCATGCATCCCGTCAGCGAGGCGTCCACGGCTGTCGTCCGCTTGGCCATGGCACCCCAGGGTAGGGACGGTTCAATGAATGTCTACGACACGGCCGCACAGTGGGCATGAACGTGGTTCTCGGTCAGCGCAGGGTCTTGTTTCCGACCTCGGTGCGCATCCGGTTGACGCATTCCCACAGCTTCGGATCACGCCGGCAGAACGCAACAAGGTGCCCGGTAGAGATACCGATGCACTCTGCGGCCTCACTCACACGAGCGTTGCAGGCCTTGATGAGATCGAGTATCTCACACACGACAGGATGGTAGTGAGGATTGCGCTGAGATATCCGTATGGCGCCGCCCGAGGTAACAGACGATTCGAGCCTCGCGGTGCACCGATAGCTCCCCGGGTCGACGGTCGTACGGACATGCAATGCAATGGCTTGGCGCAGCCGACGGACGGCACGGACCGTGTTGACACGCTGTGATCTGTCATCCGCAGCCGTGACCACCAGCCCGGTCGGTCGGTGCCGGAGTCGAACGGCCGTACTGGTCTTGTTTCGTTTTTGCCCACCCGGTCCGCTGGCCCGATAATGATCGACCTCACACTGCCCAGTCAGCGCATCGTCATCGAGCATCAGGAACCGGTCGACTGCTGATTGGCATTCGCGTGCCATCGGCTTGCATCCTACCTGGGTAACACCTCGCGAGCATCATATGAGAATCTGGACTATCAGGAAAAGCGCACCCATAACCGGTCCTGCACCCACAAGTCCACCTCCACATCTACCGAATAACTGGCAGCGACTATCTCGAGGTCACCCGGCTCGAGGTCACCCGGCCCGCAGTCGGTCCAGGAGTTCACCATGAAGGTTAAGATATTCAAAGCGTTGGCTTGCGTTGCGGCCTTTCTCCTCGTGGTATTCGGCTGCAACAGCGTGTCGATCCCGGAGGACGAGGATCGACCGACCAGCGGCGAGTTCGTACAGGTCGATAACAGATTCACGGATGCTCCCGCTTCACCTGGCGGAACCGGCGGAACCGCGGGCGACGAATTGCAGGGCACGGAGGATGTTGACCTCGATGCCGACGAAACCCGCAGCTTCTTCACGGCGTTCCAGAGCGATCCGGTCTCGGAGGACACGGCTGGACCGAAGTTCGTCATTTCGGCTGATATAGATCAGGACGGTCTGCTGGACCTGGTAAGTGCATGGAACCAGAACCAGCCGGTCCAGTTGCACCTGCAAAGGCGCGATCCCGAGGGCAATATCTCTTTCCGGTCGATCACGCTCGCAGGCACGAGCCCAGTCGCGGTGGTCGCCGGAGTGGAGGTCGGACAGATCAACGGAGACGGCTGGCTTGACGTGGTCGTTCTAGTCAAGGCCGATGGGAGCACAGGGTCCTGCCCGCCCAAACGATGCTTGTCCGCCGAAGACTGCGCAGGGGAGGTACTCTGCATCGACGGGTGCTGCGACGGGAACTGCGACCCCAGAGCGATTAGCCAGCTGCAGGGGCAGATCATCGTGTATTTCAGTCCCGGCGATTCCTCGCTCGTGGACGGTGATAGCTGGACCGAGGTGATCCTGGTGAATTCGCTCGTAGTTGACGACTTGGGCGTGCAATGGCGAAACCAGTTTCCCGGGATCGAGTACAAGGGCCTCGAAACATCCAAGGTCCAGCCGGAGTGGGACGGATTCACCGCGCTGGTTGTCGCGGACGTGGATGACCAGCTTGGTGACGATATCCTTGTGGCATTGAACCCGGCGCCGTGTGACGCCCTCGGACAAGATCCGCCGACCAACACGGTCGACCTGTGGGTCAACCCTGGTCCAGCCACGGCGGAAGATCCCAATGGTTGGGGAGCGCCTATCACGATCATGGCGGATAGGCCGCAGGTCAAAGACATCGCCGTTCTGGACATCGACGATGACGGCGATCTCGACGTAATCGCCACGTACACGGATGCGATCAGTCGGAACATCCGCTGGGCGCGCAACCCCGTCAATACCACCGGGTCCGTCGCCGGAAGTTGGGAGCAGCGCCCCATCGGGCAGGTGGATACCTGGGCTGACATCATTGCCCTGGGAGACATCGACAACGACGGGACGGATGACATCCTTATGCGGTCGATGGTTGGACAGATTGTCCAGTTCTTCCGCCAGCCCAACGAGCTGACTGTTGCACCCGAGTTTCCGTCCGACGATCCCGTACCCGATCGGTTCAACTTCCCCTGGAACGTCTACACGTTGACGGAGTTCACGGGCCAGGAGCCGGAGGCCATCGCAATCGGCGACATCACCGGTGACGGACAGAACGAGGTTGTCGTGGCCATTGAAGGTGGTGTCTACTGGTACGATTCGACGGTCGGTGAGAGCGTCTACGACCCCTGGTTCCCCAACGCCATCATCCAGGACAGCCCACCGGACACGACCGACCCGACCACCGGCACGACATCGCCCGACAGCACTGTCGCCCCCGGTACCGGAGTAGGCGTCGAAAGCGTCGATACGTCAACGCACATCAACGCGCTGCTGATCGTGGATTTGGACGAAGACGGCCGGAATGACATCGTGGGGACACTCGACAGACGATTGGACTCCGGGCTCAGCGACGACCGGCTCGTCTGGTACCGTAACACGCGAACCGAGGATGATGAATAGCCGGACGAGGAACCGGATGG
>JAUXGE010000312.1 GCA_030622435.1 Planctomycetota bacterium | reverse complement strand
TCTGCCTAGAATCCGAGATCCAACTCGTCGAGCTTCTGTCGAAGCTCACGGGCGTCAAACGGCATCATGATCATGCTCTGCACGGCGTTGCCAAGAAGGTGCTTGATGAGAGGGTAGACGTACCGACCGGCGCAGCACAGCAGCGGGGCACTCTGCCTCACGTGCAACCGCAGCGTAGAGCAGAGTGCCTGAGTCTGCTCCAAGCTCTTCGGCGCGCAAAAAACCACCAGGTCGACATGGCTCGCTGAAGCCACGCTCGCGTTTTCGTCGAATTCCGCGATGTCGAAGTGATCGGACGGCAGGCACTCGTTCACATTCGACCTGGCGGGGGTGTCGAGGCCGGCGACTACGATGCGGCGTTTTGTCGACATAGGCGGAAGCTCCTCATGAGACCACAGCTTGGCGTGAGAAGTCTACCAGGGGCCGCGCCCGGGTCGAGACTGCGGAAAGGGAATTCTGGTTCGTAGAGCCGGACCGCCGCCAGCGCGCAGCGCCCAAACCCGAGCAATCCGTGTGGAGTAACAGGTCAGCCGTCTGCAATGCAAGACATGGGAGAATGTTAAAATAGGTAAACTTGCGCTCTGGGCCTTGCGCTGGTATGCAATGACGCATGCGGCCAGGGACGGCGAAAAGGCTCGATGCCATCATCGACGCGGCGTTACGCGGACAGCTGGATGATGCGCACGCCCGACGGCTTCATGATCTGGGGCCGGAAGCCGTCGCACTGGCCATGCTTGCAGTCAGCCAACGCATCGCCGAACTGCAAGGGCAGAGTCATGGGCAACATCCATCCCCCTCGATGCCGTCGGGCATGGTGCCCATCTACACCAAGCCCAACACGCCGAAGCGACGCAAGAAGCCCGGTGCCAGGCAAGGGCATCCGGGTCATCGGCGCAAGACGCCCGAGCGGATCGATGAGCGGGAAACGCATCGTTTGAAACGCTGCCCCGGCTGCGGCGGTCCGCTGCAACGCTGTCAGCACAAACGCACACGCATTATCGAAGACATCCCCGAAGAGATTGTGCCGGTCGTCACCGAGCATACGATCCACCGGGATTACTGCCCCCAGTGCAAGAAGCACGTCGAGCCGGTCGTGCCTGATGCGATGGCTCGCGCGGTGCTGGGCCACCGCGTGATCAGCCTGACCAGTTGGTTTCATTACGGGTTGGGCGTCACCCTCGATCAGATTATTGACATCCTCTCGTATCACTTGCAGACGGAGCTGACCCCCGGCGGCCTGATCAACGCCTGGCAGCGATTGGCAGAGGTCTTACTTGCGTGGTATGAGCAGATCGCGGAAGAAGCAAAAAACTCCGCCTACCTTCACGCCGACGAGACCGGCTGGCGGATCAATGGCCAGGGATGTTGGCTGTGGTGTTTCGCCAATGATCGAAACTGTTATTACATGATCGAATACTGCCGGGGTAGCCCTGTCTTGCAGAAATTCTTCACCGAAGCATTCGATGGAGTGCTCATCACCGACTTCTGGGCCGCTTACGATTCCGTGGACGCGGCGGATCGGCAGAAATGCCTCCCGCATCTGCTGCGCGAGTTGGAGAAGGTGGATAAGCGCAACGACTCCGCCGAGTGGCAGGCCTTCGCCAAGAAACTGCGTCGGCTGCTGCGTGATGGCATCCGTCTGCGGAAGCGTTCGGACTTCACACCGAAGCGGTATCAAAGCCGGATCGACCGGTTGAACCGCCGTGTCGGTCAAATGGCACACGAAGAGCATGCGGATGCCGACGCCCGGCGATTGACGAAACGCCTGCGTCGCTATGGAGAGTACCTCTTCACCTTCCTGGATTATCCCTATGTGACTGCGGACAACAACTTCGGTGAAAGGCAGATTCGCCCGGCGGTGATCCTGCGAAAGAACAGCCAGTCGAATCGCAGCGACCGCGGCGCGGCTACCCAGGCGGTCCTGATGAGTGTCTACCGCACGCTGAGGCTCCGCGGCCTCAATCCGACCAAAACCATCGCTGACGCCCTCAAGACCCACCTGCTGACCGGTCTATTGCCTCCGCTGCCCGCGTAATCGCGTCATCAACGCTATCCTCGACGATGAGCACCCCGTCGGAATCCAGTGATCCGGTGTACGCCCGGCCCCTAAGGATCCATGGCTTTTCGGTGGTGATTTCGTTACGATTGGGGTGCAGCGTGTGAAAAGGTGGGATCGTACTCCCCGGCGGTTCCGACGATCGGACCACGGGCCCCAGCACACATCTCGGGGCGGCCGGGCGGTTCGCTTCCTAGCGAGCATGTGGTCAATTGATGATGGGAGGGCGGGAACGATGAAGGACGTAATGAAGTTTGTGGCGATCGTGGCGTTGGCGGCGGGGAGTGCGTCGCCGGTGCGGGCGGACGACGTGGATGGCGACGGTGTGGATGATTTTTCCGTCGTCTGTGACAACACGCCCACCGGTATCGCGATTGACGACGAGGGGCGGCCACTCGGAGACATCGACCAGGATTGCGACGCGGACCTGGACGACTTTGCCGTGTTCGCGCAGCATCTCACCGGCCCGCTCGCGTATGTCGTGATCGACACCGTCCCCGTCGGTAACCCGGGCAACTCTAATGACACCCATGGCGACGGCTACGGCGGCGTCGCAGACGCCTACAACATCGGCAAGTTCGAGGTGACCGCCGGGCAGTACACGGAGTTCCTCAACGCCGTGGCGGACGATGACACCTACGGGCTGTACAACGCGAGCATGTGGAGCAGCAGCTATGGCTGCAAGATCGAGCGGACCGGTTCATTGGGGAGTTGGAGCTACTCTGTAGCAGGCGACTGGGCCGATCGTCCGGTGAACTACGTGTCCTGGGGTGATGCGGCGCGGTTCGCCAACTGGCTGCATAACGGTCAACCGATGGGTGCCCAGGACCTGAGCACGACGGAAGAAGGGTCTTACTACCTCAACGGGGCGACGAGCAGCGCCGAGCTGATGGCGATCGTGCGTGACCCGGACGCCACGTGGGTGATTCCGTCGGAGGACGAATGGTACAAGGCGGCGTACTACGACGGCGCCAGTAGCGTGTACTACGACTACCCCACAAGCAGCGACAGCGTGCCGGGTTACGTCAACGAGAGCAGCAACCTGAGTGGGACGGGGACTCCCTTCACGGAAGGCGGAACCGACCCCGGCAACTACGCGACACATGACGGTGATGGCGGCACGAACGGGATCGGCAGCCCGTACTACCGCACGGAGGTCGGCGAATGGGAGAACTCCGACAGTCCTTACGGCACCTCGGACCAGGGCGAGAACGTCTGGGAGTGGAACGAAACTATACTTTACGGTTCGTCTCGTGGTCTCCGCGGCGGGTCGTTCCACCTCTACGGCTACGGCCTGCACGCGGCGTACCGCACCTACAACGTCCCGTCGTTCGAGTACGCCGTCATCGGGTTCCGTGTCGTCGAAGTCCCCTGAGCACGCTGGGATAGCACTGCTGGCTTTCGGAGGCGTGGGATTGCCCGGTAGGAGGAAACGGTTAGGAGGTTACCCTCTGTCCTTTATCTCTCTTTCCCTTTATCTGAGCGCAGCGAGGATCGAAGTTTTTTGAGGAACGAGAATCGCGGCAAGGGACGAAACGCGCAGCCGCCGGTTGTTCTGGTGAAGTGGTATGATACGACGCGGTGGCTCCTGGAGCGAATCGACAGCTTCCCCAAGAGCCACCGGTTTATCTTCGGGCAGCGCCTGGTAGACCACGCGATCGCGGCTCGTTGGGAATGAGGGTGTCAGAGCATTGCAGACGGCTGACCTCTTACCGTGTGGATAGCAGCCGGGACTACTCCTGGCCCACGCCCTCGCTGGTGGTCGAACCCTGGCCGAGATCCGTGATGCCACCATCCATCCTGACAGTGCCACGACGAGGGTCCAAGTCCACATCGCCACCTACGACGGCCATGAACCGGGCAACATGTCTGACCTTGCCGCACAAGCCAGGCAGAACGCGAACCGCTGCGCACCAAGTGCCCGTCGCCGTTAGTTTGGCCAAGACAGACACCCCAGCGGCGGGCGGTGCTGGGCGAGAACGCAGGGGACCGTGAACTCGGCTTCCCAGCGCAGTGAACGGTCCACAAAAAGAATAAGGCCACCGATTGGTGGCCTTCGTGATCTCGATGCCGTCAGAGGGTCTAGTAGCGGTCTCGGCGACCGCCGCCACCACCGTACCCACCGCCGCCGGTGCGCGGTTCGCGGGGTTTGGCTTCGTTCACCTTCAGCGCCCGACCGCCGTGGTCCTGGCCGTCCAACGCCGTGATGGCCGCTTGGGCCTCCGCGTCGGAGTCCATCTCCACGAATCCAAACCCTTTGCTCTGGCCGGTCGACCGGTCCATGATGACTTCCGCTCTCTGAACGGTTCCATGCGGTGACAGCAGCGCTTCCAAGTCCGAGCTGCTGACATCATAGCTGAGGTTCCCAATATACAGTTTCTTGCCCATCGCAATCTCCTGTCGATGGCATGCCCGACCCGCTGTTTTGCTTTCAGGGCCGTGGGTGAAAGTGGCCTACATCTCGGCCTCGAAGGTGGAAGACGATCTTGGCAATGCGAGCCAGAGTCGGGTAGCCAACGCCAGGTACGTGCCTCGTTCGACGAACCAACCGCACGGAACCGTACGCCCAGCTCTGCACGTGTCAACCCCTGTCCCTGCCGAAAAATCCTCGAGGCAGACTGAACCTAACGGCCCCATCGCCACATGGCAGACGATGCTGATCAAGGTTGCGGGTGAAGTTACCCGTCGGCCCGCGGGATCCTGGTGAAGATCCCTGCTCATTGGCCGCATCTGGATTGGTGCCGGCGCGTGTGCGACGCCATCACCCTGCGAAGCCGTGTGGCACAAGCCCAAACCTGACCCTTCGCGGCTTGGTCGGCAGGCGTCCGCCCCCGCAATCGTACCCTTAATGCAATGCCGCTTGATCAGCGTCCAGGATGGACTTCCCTGTGATCTGCTCAATGACCTGCCGGGACGCCTCCTTGTTTACGGATCGGTGCTTCTCTGAGTATTCTCTGGCGAATCTCGTCGGGCGAGCGCCCTGAATGACGCACCAGGGCCCAGACTCGCCTGCGGCGGCCGCGTGACGCCCACAGGAGAAGTCCACGAATGCAAGGCACGGTGAAGTTCTTCAATGCCTCCAAGGGATTCGGATACATCACTCCGTCCGACGGTTCCAAGGATGTGAATGTTCGTTCCAGCGACATCCAACGCGACGGCGGCTACAAAGCGCTGTCCGAGGGTCAGAAAGTCGAGTTTGAAGTGAGCATGGGCCCACAGGGCCCACAAGCCAAGAACGTCAGCGTGGTGGAATAGCTGGGGTGCTTCGCCGCTCATGGCGCGGCCGGCACCCGATCATCGTGCACAGCTTGGCAAACGCCGCGAAGCACGCGCTCAGTTCATGTCCTCCGGAGCCATCCCCCGCCACACACGACGAACGAGTACAAGTAAGTACCCAAGAAGGCAGCGGCCACGAAAGGCGCAGTCGCCGGGACGAGCCAGGCGACCGCCAGGGCAACATTGACCCACAGGATCGCAGTTGCTGATTTGGCCATGGAGCGAATAGGGTGAGGCATGGCGAATGGAACAAGCATCGACGCCGAGTTCAGAAGGTACGCCGCGACAAGGTACGGAGTGATGTCGAATCCAAAGGAC
>JAUXGE010000303.1 GCA_030622435.1 Planctomycetota bacterium | reverse complement strand
TATCGCACTGTACATGATCGAGCAGCTAACAACGCAATACGGCATCGACACGACCATCACTGATCTGGTCGAAGAGTACGAGATCTGGATCGCACCGGTCTGGAACCCGGACGGCTACGAATACATCTTCAGCACGGACCAGTGGTGGCGAAAGAACCGGCGGGTGTTCGTGGAGGGAGTCGGCGTCGACCTGAACCGAAACTACCCATTCGGCTGGGATTCCCCTTGCGGCGGCAGCACCGATGTCGCCACCGAGGTCTACCGCGGGCCGGCACCGGCGTCGGAGGCCGAGACACAGACGATGATTGTGATGGCCGAGGACCGCCGGTTCACGAAAGTCTCCGACCTGCATTCGTACGCCATGGAGGTGCGTTACGGTCTGGCCTGTCTGAACTACCCATTCATCGCGTTTCTGCTCGCCGAAGCAACCGACCTGGCGGCGTCCGTGCCGGGCTACAGCCCCAACACATCGTGCTGCACGGGCGGAGACTTCGGCTACCATATCGCGACCAATGCCAGCCACTCCTTCCTCTGGGAGACGGCCGCGGAGTTCCAACCTGAGTACGCCACGGCTCAGATGGAGGCCGCGCTGGTCTTCGACGGTCTCATGACTCACCTGCAGCGTCCAATTCCCCTCAGCGGGCACGCCACCGACGCGGCGACGGGAGACCCTGTCGTCGCCGCTATCACGTACGCGGGTGTGACCTTCGAGAACGGAGAGACGAACGCCAGTCACGAGCTGTTCGGTCGGTACCATGCCTTCCTGCCTGCCGGAAGCTACGACGTCGTTTTCACCGCCGGCGGCTATGCTCCACAAACACACACCGTCGAGATCATGGACGAAACAGCTCAGTCTCTCGACGTCGTGCTCGAGGCTTGGCCGATCCCCACCATTTCCGGATGGGGTATCATCGTTGTAACACTTCTTCTCTTGACTGCGGGGTCGATCGTGCTGCACTTCCAAACCCGCCCGGACGGCAGCGCTCGATAAGAAGACAGGGACTGCCGTGTGGAACTTCCCGTCATCGTGGCTCGGGTCCACCACTGGCCATACATCGACCTGCAGGAGAAAGTGCGGAAACATCCCCGACTTGCCCTACCCCGACTGCAGCGATAACGGATGGTACGTGAGGCGTCCGATAACCTCTCTGCAAAAAAACTCCGATAACCCTTGAATCGCCGCTTCGGGCACTGTAGCATGCTTCCTCGGTGCCGACCGCGTCGTGGCACCACAAAACACGGGAGAGGAACACGGCATGGCACATCTGACGCAGTGCCATCAGTGAGACACCGATTATGAAAGCTAGAAAAGTTGCAAGTCTCCTCGCATGCTTTATGGCGTTGGCTGTTGTGGCACCCGCTCAGGCCGACTTGACCATAAGTTTCAGTCAGGACACCCTGGCCGCATCGGTCACCTTCGGCGTCCAGGGGAACAACCTGATTGCCACCTTGAGGAATATCTCCACGTTTGACGTAACAGCGCCCGAGGAAGTCCTCACTGGAGTCTACTTCAACATCGACGGCCTCGGCGCCAACATCCTGACCCCCGAGATGGCGGTCCTGAGTGCCGGCAGCTACGTCCGCTTCCCGGTGGCTGGCGATGGAACGGATTCAAACGGTGAGATCGGCGGCGAGTACGCGTATATGAACGGCGTCCCCGGGGTCCCGTCCGGGGCGACTCATGTTATCAGTGCGGTGGGTCTGGACGATCTAATCGGCCCTACATCCCTCTTTCCGGGTGAGCCTCTGTGGGGGCCGGCATCCGACTCTCCCGACGGACTGGGCTACGGGATCGTCAGCGCTGCGGACGACCTGAGTATCGGCAACGCCAAGGTCACCGGAGACGTGCCGCTGGTCCAGGACGGAGTAGTGTTCACCCTCAGCGGCCTTTCGGACGACTTCGTCCTTGAAGGCAGCATCAGCGCTGTAATGTTCAACTACGGCACCGCATTCAATCCCGTCCCCGCTCCCGGGGCGTGCGCTCTTGGCGCGCTCGGGCTGGGTCTGATCGGCTGGTACCGTAAGCGTACTGCCTAAGCTAAGCCGGGCAGTTTACGACGCGCGACACAAGACTGATCATGGTCCGCGCCGGGATTCTACGTACTCCTTGACGCCTGCAAACCCGAAGGGTGGGCGTGTCGGCTACGTGGTTCACCTACCCCGCCAGGAGTTTCCGGAGCATTCCCTCCGAGTCGGCACGGACCTTGTCGTGCAGGCTGTTGCCGTGGGAGTCCATCGTGACGACGCAGGGAAAGTCCTCTACCTGGAGCATCCAGAACGCCTCGGCCACGCCAAAATCGAGCTTGTAGACGTCGAGCACCTCTTTGCAGCATTCGGCAATCAGTGGAGCCGCTCCGCCAATCGCGTGCAGATAGACGGCGCCGTGTTCCCGACAGCCCCTGAGCGTCTTGTCGCGTATCCCACCCTTGCCGATGATCCCGCGAACACCGAAGTGGCTGATAACATCGGCCTGATAGGGTTCCTCGCGAATGCTCGTGGTCGGGCCGGCGGCAACGAACTCGTATTTGCCGTCGTCGCGTTTCTTTACGACGGGACCGCAATGGTAGATCACTCCGCCCTTCAACCCCTCCTTGAGGACCTCGTACATCTCCTTTTCGGAGTCCGGGCAGGCCCCGTCGACGAAGTTTTCTATCATGTACTTGTGGGCGGCGTCGCGAGCCGTGAACACCACACCGTCGATAAGAACCTGGTCTCCGACCTTCAGCGCGCGAATCTGCTCTTCACTGATGGGTACCGTGAGCTTGGTCGCCATGAATACGTCTCCATGAAGTAAGGTGGGTGTCACTCACCTGCGGTATCTTCCAATCGGTGGGACATGCCCACCCTACAGCCCCGCGCGGGCATCGAGCCCGCGGCCCGCCAAGATCGAACATCGTTACGGTGCCTCGATCGTGACACTTCCGTTCTTGCTCGTCATGTACTTCCGTCGATCGGTCCAGCACAGTCAGCCTGATTAACGGTGGAATGGCCCTATAACCTGCCCGTGACACACAGTCTATTCGAGAGATGTACCGGCAAGGCCCCTACCGGCTCCGCTCACCTGAATGCGGCCAACCATAGGCCGTGCGTCCGATACTCCTACTGCAAAAAAAGACTTAAATCATCGTTGATCTTCCACCGGCCCACCTGTAACATACTTCAGTCGGTGCCCAACACGTCGCGGCACCTCAAACAGGGGAGAGGAACACGGCACCGTACATCTTGTCGCAGTGCCATCAGAGGGAAACAGATATGAAGGCTAGACATCTTGGAATTCTCGTCGCATGCTTGATGGCACTGGCTGTTGTGGCGCCGGCTCAGGCCGACTTGACTATTGGAATGGCTCAGGACACCCTGGCCGCTTCGGTCACGTTCGACGTCCTGGGGAACAACCTGATCGTCACGTTGAAGAATGTCTCCACGTTTGACGCTACCAGGCCCGAGGAGATCCTCACCGGAGTCTACTTCAACATCTACGGCACCGGCACGCTCACGCCCGAGATGGCAGTCCTCAGCACCGGCAGCGTAGTCCACTTCCCGGTGGCTGGCGACGGAACGGATTCAAACGGTGAGATCGGCGGCGAGTACGCGTACATGAACGGCGTCCCCGGGGTCCCGTCCGGGGCGACTCATGTCATCAGTGCGGTGGGCCTGGATGATCTGATCGGCCCAACGTCCCTCTTTCCGGGTGAGCCTCTGTGGGGTCCGGCATCCGACGCTCCCGACGGGCTGGGGTACGGGATCGTCAGCGCCGCGGACGACCTGAGTATCGGCAACAAAAAGGTCACCGGAGAAGTGCCGTTAGTCCAGGACGGAGTGGTGTTCACGCTCAGCGGCCTTTCGGACGACTTCGTCCTTGCGGGCAGCATCAGCGATGTCATGTTCAATTACGGTACCGAGTTCAATCCCGTCCCCGCTCCCGGGGCGTGCGCTCTTGGCGCGCTCGGGCTGGGTCTGATCGGCTGGTACCGTAAGCGTACTGCCTAAGCCAAGCCGGGCAGTTTACGACACACGACTGATCATGGTCTGCGCCGGGATTCTACCTGCTCCATGACGCCTGCAACCCCGTAGACCGGGTACGTCGGCACGGTGGTTCACCTACCCCGCCAGGAGCTTCCGGAGCATTCCCTCCGAGTCGGCACGGACCTTGTCGTGCAGGCTGTTGCCGTGGGAGTCCATGGTCACGACGCAGGGGAAGTCCTCGACTTGGAGCATCCAGAACGCCTCGGGCACGCCGAAATCGAGTTTGTAGACCTCGAGCACCTCTTTGCAGCATTCGGCAATAAGCGGGGCCGCTCCGCCGATGGCGTGCAGATAGACGGCGCCGTGTTCCTGGCACCCCCTGAGCGTCTTGTCGCGCATCCCACCCTTGCCGATGACCCCGCGGACACCGAAGTGGCTGATGACATCGGCCTGATAGGGTTCCTCGCGAATGCTTGTCGTCGGACCGGCGGCGACGAACTCGTATTTGCCGTCGTCGCGCTTCTTCACGACGGGCCCGCAATGGTAGATCACCCCGCCCTTCAACCCCTCCTTGAGGATCTCGTACATCTCCTTCTCGGAGTCCGGACAGACCCCATCGACGAAGTTCTCGATCATGTACTTATGGGCGGCGTCGCGAGCCGTGAACACCACGCCGTCGATAAGAACCTGGTCACCGACCTTCAGCGCGCGAATCTGCTCTTCACTGATGGGTACCGTGAGCTTGGTCGCCATGAATACGTCTCCATGAAGTAAGGTGGGTGTCACCCACCTGCGGTATCTTCTAATCGGTGGGACATTGCCCACCCTACAGCTCCGCGCGGGCATCGAGCCCGCGGCTCGCCAAGATCGAACATCGTTACGGTGCCTCGATCGTGACACTTCCGTTCCTGATCGTCATGTACTTCCGTCGATCGGCCCAGCACATGTAGGCGATCGAAACGAAGAAAGAGGCCGGCACACGATGGAGCTGGGCCATTTTCACGCCGAACACGGTCGTCTTCCCACCAAAGCCCATCGGGCCGATACCGAGTTCGTTGATCTCTCCGTGAAGCTGCTTTTCCATCTTGTCCAATTCGGGATCGGGATTCGCGTCGACCAACGGACGGAAGAGCTGCTCCTTCGCCTTGATCATGCTCGACCCCCGATCCCCACCGATGCCGACCCCGAGAATCCCGGGGGCGCATCCGAGCCCTTGCGCCTTGAAGGCGGCATCGAGCACGGCCTTGCGCACGCCCTGGATATCCCGCGAGGCCGGAAACTCGGGCGAAGGCACGCTGTACTGAGCACCGCAATTCTCCGACCCCCCGCCCTTGAGAAGCAACCCGACCTTCAGGTAATCGTGCTCCCACTCGTCGAAGTGGATACACGGAAAATCCACGCCGGTGTTGTCGCCGCTGTTCTTGCCCGACAGCGCCGCCACGGCATTCGGTCGCAAAAAGGTCCGCTCCGTGGCTATTCGCACAGCGCCTTGAATTTGCTCACGCATCTGTCGCTGTGACATACCCACCGGATACCAAACGTAGAAGATCGGCGTACCGGTGTCCTGGCAGATCGGCCGACCCGTCTTACGCGCCAACTCGACGTTCTCCAGGATAGTCTGCAACGCTCCGTGAGCGGCCGAGCCTTGCTCCTCCAGCTTGCAGGCATCCGACAGGGCCTTCTCCACGTCCGGCGACAAGTCCGTGGACGTCGCCTTGATCAGTTCGACAAAACGCTCCGTCATGTCTTCCATGGGATAACCTCGTTCGCACGGTGTCTCGGGAACCTGTTCCACATCAAGGCG
>JAUXGE010000027.1 GCA_030622435.1 Planctomycetota bacterium | reverse complement strand
GCCTAACAAATACCAAACTTACGCACCGGAGTCAAGCAGAGAATCAGTAATGAATATACCAAACGAACCCATGTGAAAGTCTGACTGGAACCACCCGCCGCCATCGAAATCGGGGACATCATGCAAAAGGGGCTATCTGCTTTGCTCCAGTACTCGTTCAACGTTCCACAGAGAGAATCCACAGATTGCGCAGAAACGGAGCAGCAAGGCGACTGCAGCGGCACAATCTGTGTCATCTGCGCAATCTGCGGATGACAAATGCCAGCCGGGAATGGGATCATTGCGTCTGACGTTCGTATCGGGAGGCGTACCTGCTGCTGCAGTCAAGGAGATGCTCCCTTTCCAAAGATGTTTACAGCACGGGTCCGCAGCCCCGACGTTCGACCCGACGGACGAACGACAATGAAAAAAAAGATACCAAACGAACCCATCCCAAAGCGTGACTTCAAGCACTCGACCCCGTCGCGCAGGGTGCCATGCTCAAGCGAAGCGCGGGCATGTTGTTCCGCACAACGGATAAGCCGAGAAGCCCGGCCGCGACGTTCTGTGTCGTAGTAGGTTAGGAACGATCGCACCCCACAAACAGTGATCGCCCAATTCCTGCCACACAGCGAGCGCCTGCGACGTTATTATAGTGGACGTCCGACACACGCGCTAAGTCATAATGCGCGGCGTGTCACAGCGCTGGTGTGAGCCCGTGCGACGGGCTTGATCCGCTAAGCTAAATACCCCGCAAAGCGGACACCGTGCGCCGGGTGCCATGCCCATCCCCGCCAGACAGGTGCCATCCAGAGGAAGGTCCGGGTTCGGGCACATGCCGACCGCAATTCGCATACGAGTGTCCACCAACGGTTCCAGAGCATGATTGGCCTCCTGCCTTGCTGTCTTGTTTTTGTTCCTTTTTGGCTTGACAACCCTACTGCCATGTGGCAGCATATATATGCTACCATTGCAACAAGAAAGGAGAGAAAATGGACAAAGAAAAGCGAATTCAGCAGATTGAGCAGAAGGTCGTTCGAATCAAGGAGGAGCTTGGCAAGATCGGTCCCATGCGTCCGGGCTCACTGACGCGCCAGTATCGGGATCCTGAAAACGGCACGGGGGCCTATTGGCAAATCAGCTACACTCGTGACATGAAGGGCCGGTCGGAATACATCCGTCGAGAATGGGTGACGGAGATCCGCAAACAGATCGCGACCCACAAGCGGTTCAAGCACCTGATCGACCAGTGGGTGGATCTGAGCATTGAGCACTCAAAGCTCACCATGCAGATCGCCAAAATGAAGGGCAAAAAATAGGCCGGAACGCGGTACTCTCGAGGACATTGGCTATCATCGCGTATGGTGATGTACTTCCTGGCCGCCGAGACCCAGCGGCTTCGGGGGAAAAAACCCGCGGATTACGCTGGAACAGGTTGCGGATGTAGCGAATACGTTAGCGTGGAAGATCTGGGATCGCTGGGCTCACTCGTGGCGTGATTTGATCGAGCGATGCGAGTATTACCAGGATCGCAATGAGGCATCCTACGAAAGCCGACGAAGGGCAGCGACAAGACGTGACACATCATAGCGCTGTCATACTAAATGCGCTCTGCCCCCACGTTCTGATGACCC
The DNA here is from genome assembly GCA_030622435.1 of Planctomycetota bacterium. Lineage (GTDB taxonomy): Bacteria > Planctomycetota > Phycisphaerae > UBA1845 > UBA1845. The sequence continues at coordinate 18,452 of JAUXGE010000027.1, read as the reverse complement.
CACGTTCTGACGTTTCCCTCGTTTCCCCACGTTTCCCTGCTAAGATGATGACCAGACACGCGGGCACGCCCGGCTTCATCAGGCCTCCCTCTTTATGCAGCTTAAGCTGAATCCAACGATGCCGCCATGTCCATCAGATATGAGGGCTGAACAACAACGCGGTTATACCTCATCCCATCTAACTGTGCCGATTGGATCCGGGTGGTTCTGCACACGGAACGGACCAGTTGCCTCAAGCTCCAGGCTTGAGGTTCGTGAGCGATTCCTCGAGCGCGGTGATGAACTGGTCCACGTTGGCTCGGTTGAACTTCAGCGGCGGTTTGATCTTCAGTACGCAGTTGAACGGGCCGTCGGTACTCAAAAGTATCGAGCGCTCCTTCATCTGCTCCAGGACCCGCGCTGCCTCGGACGTTGCCGGCTCCCGAGTGCTTCGGTCGCGGACCAGTTCCACACCCAGGAACAGGCCTCGACCTCGCACATCACCGATGATGTCGTGCCGTGTGGCGAGGCGGTGCAGCCGTTCGAAGAAGTAGCCTCCAACCTCGTGAGCGTGGATTCGCAGCTTCTCATCCTCGATGACTTCGAGCACAGCCAGCCCGATCGCGCAGCTTACGGGGTTGCCACCGAAGGTGTTGAAGTACTCCATGCCCGTCTCGAAGGAGCGTGCAACCTCGGGTGTTGTAATCACGACAGCAAGTGGGTGACCGTTGCCGATCGGTTTGCCGAGCGTGACGATGTCCGGCGTGACCCCGTGGGCCTCGAATGCCCACATGCTGTCACCCACACGCCCAAACCCCACCTGCACCTCGTCGGCGATACACACGCCGCCGGCAGCTCGGATCGTCTCGTAAGCGTGAGCAAGGTATCCGGGCGGAAGCTCGATCTGACCTGCGACCCCGAGGATCGATTCGGCGATGAAGCCCGCGAGACGTCGGCCGGAGTTCTCGATTGACGAGACCGCGTCACGAACGTGTTCCCCATATTTCTGCCCGGCGAGTGGATCCGAGTAGCCGTAAGCACCGCGATACCGGTCCGGGATTGGCACGCTGTGAGTGGTCTGCGGTGCGCCACGTCCACCCTTGCCGTCGTGCTTGTATGGGCTGATATCGATGAGGCTCTGGGTGTGTCCGTGATAGGCGTGCTCAAGGACGATCATGTCCGTTGCATCGGTGTGCGTTCTTGCCAGGCGGAGCGCCAGATCGTTCGCTTCGCTTCCGGAGTTCACGAAGAAGCAGATCGAAAGCGGATCCGGGAAGTATGACGTGAGCCTGGAGGCGTACTCCACGATGTTATCGTGCAGGTAGCGAGTGTTCGTGTTCAGTTGCGCGATCTGCTCGCGAGCCGCTGCAACCACGCGCGGATGACAGTGTCCAACGTGGCAGACGTTGTTGACGCAGTCCAGGTACTGACGCCCCGTGTCGTCGTAGAGGTACTGGCCCGATCCTCGCACGACCTTGATGGGCTGCCGGTAAGAGGTGCTGAGTGTCTCGCTCAGGAACCGACGACGCAATTCCATAATCTGCGCCGGCGTTCGGGTGTCCTCGCTCGACGGCGTCGAAGTGCTCCCGGACATAGCGAACAGCTCTTCGGTTTCATGAGCCAATCGCTCGAGCAGCCTCCAAGCAGGCGCTTCGCTGATTGTCAGGTATGCATTATCCGGGTCGTCTTTCTTCTGTGTCGCGCACATACATACGCTGAGGCACAGACGCAATCGTATGAAGTCGGGAAGCGCCCGAAGTTCGTCCTGTGAAAGTGGGTTGGCACAGTCATACGCGTTTGCGACATATCGAGCAACTTCGAAGGGATTGTCTCTGTCGAACATGAGATAGGCTGCCGCATTCGCAAGATCACACACGCGGTAGCTGTGCATCATGTCGCCGAAGTCAATGATGCCCGAGACACGCGCCCCGTTCTCGATGAGCAGGTTGTGGTCGTTCACGTCGTTGTGTATCACCTGCATCGGCAGCCTTGCAAGAAGGCTGACTAGCCTGGCGCGCGCGTCATCCAAGTGCTTCTGGACCAGCTCTCGCCTTCCCAAGCCATCGATGTGATCGCACCGATCCTGGATGACCACGAAGGCGTGTTTCGAGTCCCATTCCAGAAAGCGATGCATCGCGGGATGACTGAACGACTCCAATGTCCGGTCCATCTCACCGAGCCTGCGCCCGATCTCGACAAGCAGCGATGGATCGAGTTCACTGATGTCTGCGACCGGGGTGCCGGGGAGATAAGAGACAAGGCGTACGAAGTACTCGCCGGTGGGCGCCGACCAGCGTGGCATCAGCTCTCCACGCAAGCCAGCGCGCACACTCGGGAACAGCTCGGGTGCCGGGCTGTGTTCCAGCAGGCACAGCGCCTGTGTCTGCAGATCGAGCACGGCCGCGGATTCGTCGGGGTGCGCGATCTTCAGCACATGCTGCGAGCCGTCCACGGCATCGATGCGGAAGTTCTGATCGCGCTCGCTCGGCAGGGATGATGCAGTGCCCTTGATGCCGTACTGGCGCTCAATGAAGGTGACGGCGGCATCTACAGTAGCTTGTGGTCGGTTTGCGATATTCATGGGGGAACTCAACATACGGTGGCGCTTTGGCATGCTCGGTCACTTAGAAGGCAGCGAGGCGAACAGACCCGTGTCATCGAGCAGGCACCCAGGGCCGTCGCCAACACGCCCGCCGCAACATAGGACTTGAATGTCATCCCGTGGAGTGTCGCTTTTTGGATAAACCCGGAAAACTATCAGTACAGCGCAAGGTCGCCATAAACGCGTAGCGCAGGCATCTTGCCTGCATCGTAATCGCAACTCGTGCAGGCTGGAAGCCTGCGCTACAAACGACCTTGTGCTGTACTGCTAATCAACACGGCCGTCGTCGGCTGGATCGGCGGTGCGGCTTCGAAGTTGACGAAACAGATACTTCATGTCGAAGACCCCGCCAATCATGAACCACAAGGTCACCAGGGCGGCACAGCCGAGGATGAACCAGGTCCAACCGTGCCAGTACGCCAGCCACGATTCGTCCGGAACGTCGACCATCAGGCTGTAAACCGTGACAACAACGAAAATGATCGTCCAAAGAAGCGGCCAAATCAATGTCACGTATGCGACGACGCGGTCGCCGCCGGTGAAATCCCTGCTGAAGCCGAGCTTCTCCAACAAAGTCCGGGCGTCCTTCCACGTGACGGTGGATTCACCCGCAATGGCGTACCTGCCCCGGTGCAACAGGCGATCCATGTTGTGCACGGATCGAGGTCCCAGCAGCGAGACGGCCACATAGACTGTAACCGCCAAGACGATCGCCACGAAGCTCATCTCCTGACCGGTCAGGAAGAAGCCGGGATAAAACTGCTTGATGACAATGCCCGCCATGTACGCCACCAAGCCCGCGAACACGCGGAACCTGCGGCTATAGCGCATCTCGAAAAACTGCGCCAGTGTCATGGCGCACGTCTGGCAAAAGCGGTAGATCACCCAGCCGGAAAGGGCCATCACGATCATGGCAGGCCCCTCGATCAGCAGCCCCGGCCTCTACCTTACCCTCTCTCCGTATCCAGATTGAGCAATGCCCGGCACCGCTTTACGGACAACCGCCCGGATCAGGCCAACTGGAGGGTGGGTATGTCTCCCCGAGAAACGCCCCCAGGCAATACGTGACATCTGTGATGTTAATCAGCAAGTCCGGAAGACTCGGCTCGATATCAGCGCGTGTCTTGGTTACGCAGTTGGGCAGGTTCTTGAACTTGTCCAGCACTGCGGTTACGTCGACGATCCCCGTGAGGCCATCCGCCGGACCGCACGGATAAGTCGAGCAATCCTTGACGAGATCGCCCCACCTGGTAGTGTCAATCGTGAGCGGCTCTGAGTAGTTTGCCTCATTATCGCCGTCGCAGAAACAATTGATGATCTGCACATCATAAACCGCTCCAGGAATGATCTCGTCGTCGGTGAAATGGAGAAGCCCGACTGAGCCGAAGTCCGCGCAGTGTGGTGTGCACTGAAGGCCGGCGCTCTGGAAGGCCAACGCCGCATTGCCCGAGGATCCACATCCGTAGGCAGGCGGGTTCCCCGGCTCAGGCACTGTACTCTGCCCGGCGTTTTCGCAAATCGGTCGCGGTGGTCCGACCCACATTTCCTGACCGCTCAGCCCTTGGAACGGTGCCGGCATGCTCCTCAACGTAACCCGGATTGCGGTCTGTGTCCCGGCGCCACCGGGGATGATCGAAACATATCGGGTCTTGTCGTAGCCGGCCCCGCCAGTAGGCAGTTCCGGTGCCTCGACTTCCGGACAGTACGTCGACACGGTGAAGGCCATGTCCCAGGGTATCCCTTCGGGGTGCTCGATCGGAGCCCCGCTTACGTACTCCGAACCCGGGACAGTTGGATTGTTCGGGTTGGAGATCGTCACAGCGGCATCGTTGAAGAAATGCTCGCGTGTCTTCCATCCCCAGGGTATCGTCGGCTCCCCTGTCGAGTGGTGGGCGGAGATGCTAATCCAGTAGATCGTCATGCCATCGGACTCTTGCACGAACCACTCTTCCTGAGGAATGGCGAAGTCATAGCGGAAACACGTGTCCGGCCCCGGAAAGTCGGGATGGAAGTCGCACCCCACGCTGCGTTCGTTCAGATCGCTCCGAGGGACAATCCACTCCACGAACATCTCACCAGGATGGCTGTGGGGCGCATCCACCCCAGCAGGTATGTCGGTCCACAGGCCAATATGGAAGTAATCCGGCGCTCCCGGGTCCGAAAGAGCCGGTGGCTCCTCGGACACCCATTCAGGATATGAACCCCACCAATGAATGTCCGTAACAGGCCGCCGGTCCGTGCAAGCCCAATCGTCCGCGACAATCCGGCAACCGGGGACAGCGCAGTCGTACGTTGACACTTCGTCCCAGCCCCAGAAGCAATCGGGGTTAGGGGATGCCGGATTGATAAGGGGCGGCTGGGACCATTTCAACGGATTGCAACCGCCGTCACAGCAGAAGCTGCCCGGTCCCAGCGGGTCGCCACCGAGGGCAACACAATCGTCATGAGGCGTACTTATGCAGCCTCCCTCGGGTATGCAGCATCCCGGCAAGTCAAGTGTGGGGAAGGGCCACGACATAACGGCGGCCTGGTAGACATCGGCCGGTGCCGCACCCCGGGGCTCCTGGGCCCATACGACGATCGAGACGTCGTCCTGATTTGCCCAGCTGTCGGCGTCTAATGTGAAGCAACTCTGCACTGATTGACACGTGCCGGGTGCGACGGTGATGTCCCGTGTCTCCGCGGCTTGCTTGAATCCGTTGCGGGAGTAACTATTGGTTGACGGCCAACGGTCCAAAACCTGGGCCATATTGACTCGCATTGTCTTTCCCGTCCCGCCAGCTTCGACGCATACCTCCGCCTGCACCTGGTAGGTCTGTCCGACGACCTGATCACCCGTCACATCGATGGTCACGTCGGTAGGGACGGCTCGTCGTGCCAGGAACTCGCTTTCATACCAGGCAAACTGGTCGACGACCTCGGTCCAAGCCCCTATGAGCTCGATGAGCCCATCGAACCAAGCCGTCGGAGTGCCGCCCACATAGTAGAAGGCGCCTCTATCGGCTGCCCAGCTTGTCTCGAAATCATCGTTGACGTGGATCTGCACGGCAGCGAAAGAGTCGGGATATGTCTGCATCATCATGCTTAACGCGGTACCCGCGATTGAGCAGTATCCTCACCAGGTTGCCGTGAACTCTTCAGCCAGCACCATGCGGTCGGCGCCCACCGTGACAGAGGGAACGGCACCCACACCGACGAGGACCAAGAGAACCACACCTATGTACGAGGCCCCCACAACACCATGACCGTTCATCCTCATCTCTCGACTCCCTTGTTAAGAGCAAAAACCTGAGCGACTCACCTATTGACGGGACAAAGCACGAGGGCGAATACCACCCTCTAATGTCCTTGCCCTACAACCCACTTCTTCACGGAATAAGACTATCCTGCCAGCGTATTTGTGTATGTCATCTACAAACTACGCCAGCTACTCGGATTCTGTGTGACACCATCCTGTCCTCACTCACCTAACCATCTATTCAGGTCAGACTGAAGGTCTCTCGCATCCCTTGCCACGGATCATCATCCATGGCACATCCGGGGAGAGACCCTACGAGTGTTCCCTTACTGTTGCTGTCTTGTAGAAGCCACCCGGAAACGATCACCAAACCACTGTTTACCTGTTACCAGCAGCAGGAGAGCAAGGACGACCAAACCCCACTCGGAGAGCGCTGGTATTGGAGCCTGCTCGAGGCAGTCGGGCACATCATTATCGTTGTCGTCTACCCTGTCGTCTAAGCCCGGGCATTGGTCGCTGCAATCCGGAATGGTGTCCCCATCGCTGTCAGTATCGGAAACACCACATCCACAGAGGCCCGGCAGAGCCTTGTCCGGATCATCCGGGCACGAGTCACCACATTCCGCGTCGATTCCATCGTTGTCGCCATCACCTTCACACATGGATCCCGCCGTGCCCGGAACGCCACCCAGTGCAGTCACGCACCCATCTGGATCGGCGAACACACAGCTCCCATCGGACAGACAGCATGCCACACCGGGTTCACCACAACAGGGGGCAGCGGTTCGAACCGTGATGGAAAGGTTCGTAATCGGACCGGCGCCGGCCGCCTCGGTCGCCCAGATCGGGTCGCCGGTGGCGTCCTGCCTGACCAGGTTGGCCGCCAGCTTTGGAATCTCGAGGGTGTACGTGCCCTCACTGCCGGGGGCCGTGATCGTCCCCGACACCAGAACCACCGGAGATCCGGGAGCAGCCACGTCCGTCATCAGCGTGCCAATCGGGAGACCCGCGAGATTCGTGCAGGTTCCAGCGTCGCAGAACGACGGTCTTGGACAGTCGTGGAAATCGTCACACTGCCAGATGCCGTGATTGAAAACATTCTGTGCTCCACCCACCTGAACCAGCTTTCCGGGTCGCGGCGTACCTCCGTACCCCTCCGGATTCCCACTGAAACCATTCGGAGCAACGAAGTTCATCATGGGGAACTCGACCGGTTCGTCCGCCTGAGGAAGGGAGCCACCGTCAAACTCGAGGTCGAACACGACAACAGCCAACCCCGCACTCTCGTTATTGCTCAACTCGCCTACCACGCGAAAGACAACCTCGCATCCAGGTCCAACGGTGATCGTCGATGCATCACATGCTTCCGCCTCGATCGTCACAATCAAATCCGTAGCCTGGACGGCTGGAACACGGCAAGCCACCCCGAGGAGCGCTATGACTATTATCCTCCGCATATCCACAACCCTCACGCCTTCACTCTCTTTCCCCTGGCCAGGATCGTCCCGGAGATCATCAGCAGGAGCGTCATCACGACCGCACCCCATTGGGAAACCGCAGGTATGGCTAGATAGGCACACAACGAGAATTCGGGAGGGCTCTGGGGTTCCGTCCACGCACCTCGAAACACGATCCAATCGGAACAGTCAACGTCGCTGTCTCCATCGAGATCACAGTGTTCGCAGCCGGCCTCCATTCGCTCGCCGTCCCCGGCGAAACAGAAGACAAAGGCGTCGAAATCGTCAAAGTCGACATCCCCATCGCTGTCGAAGTCACCCTTGATAGCGGAAGAGGTAACCTTGACGTAAAAGTGCTCCTCACTGGAGAACAGAGATCCGTCGGATGCGCGCCTGCCCGCCACCGCAAACACGAGGTTGTAGAAATCCTCCGGTGCGTCGAAGTTCACACCGATGTCAAAGGAGAACGTAGTCGGCCCCGAACCCCACGAATAACCGATGGCAGGATCAGTGTAGTACTTGCCCGGTTCACCCCAATACGCCCAGCCGCAATCGTCGGAGTAGGTCAGCTCTCCGCCAACCTCCACGCCCGGAAACCTGATCCGCTTGAGTTCGACCGCGTACACGTCGCCTGCACCGAGTCCCAGAACGTCTACTTCCAAGGTCCTGAATTGCCCCGGGGCAACGTGATAAACGGGAAGGGGGCCTCGATCCGGCGCGCCCGTGCCGCTCTCATCCGGGTCGGCGACGGCATCCTCACCGAAGACGTAGAGTGCGCCGTCCAGCCACTCACTATGGCAGCTCAGGCAGTTGACGCCCCACGCGGGCTCAGCCTGGGTCGTGCTCGCGACGGAAAGCGTCAGGAGCAGTACTACCGGCAGTAACGTAAGGGGTTTCATGGTCACCCTTCTTCCCTGCTCGCAGGTCCACACGTCATCGATCGCGTCCTGTTTCCAGTTCCGCCAGCACCAAATCTACGATCTTTGGCACCAGTCCACTGATTTCCGAAGAGAGTTCCAGTCCGTAATCATCGTTCTTGGGTTTCACGCCGAGGATGATCACCTCACCCGGTGCGATGCCAAGCAGTCTGGTCGCCGCCAGCGCGTCCATCAAACCGACCTCATGCTGTGACACCCCGGGGTCGGTTTGCGGCATTATGTCTTCAGGTTCGAGTCGAACCACGGTGCCCGGCTCGCAATCAAAGTCGATAGCATCGACAACGATCACCTTGCGGCGATCCGCAAGCACGTCGAGCAGATCGAACCCCGCAGTCGCACCGTCCACGAGTTCCACATCGGGGGGTAAATCCATCCGCTCCATGGCTTCGACCACACGGACCCCTACACCCTCATCGCGCAGCAGGATATTCCCCACACCCAGAACGAGGATCGGGCAGCGATGAGATCGTGCCGGCTGGTCTGTCTGGGTCTGTGACAGCATTTCGTCTCTTTTGAAAAGGGCCTTCTTCCTCAGCCCCCCCTATGCAATGCCCGGCTGGATCAGCACTTTGTACCCTCCAGCACGCTTGCCCGGACGGACCATGTGTACCGCACACGCCAGGCACGGATCGAACGAGTGAACAACTCTCAGCACCTCGAGCGGCTGGTTCAAGTCCGCCACGGGGGTTCCGACAAGCGCTGCCTCTATCGGGCCAGGCTCATCGAAGTCGTCTCTCGGCGAGGCATTCCAGTTTGTGGGCGTTACCACCTGATACCGGCTGATCACCGAATCGTTGATATCCATCCAATGACCCAGCGCGCCGCGCGGAGCCTCGGTCAAACCCATTGAGGTCGCCTGTAGTGGAATCGCACTTGACTGGTAGACGGCGGCACCAGGTGTCAGTTCGTCAAGCCACCCATCCATGGCATCCGCAATGAGTTTGGTCTCCAACGCCCGCGCCGTGATGCGGTCGAGGACGGACACTCCGTTGGTGTAGTGACCGTTCACCCACATCCGGGCCAGCGGTCCCGTCTCGTGCGCTTTGTCCGCGTACCGCGGTGCCTTCAGCCATGAATAGGCATCCGGCTTGTTGGGGTCTGGCTGAGTAACTCCATCCGCCGGGTTTTGGCTTCCCCCGGCGTCTGCAAACCACGAATACTTGATATACTCGGTGATCTCTGACGTATCGACGGAGCCGGGCGAACCGTCCGTGTAGCGCCCGCGGGAGAGGAGTTTGCTTGTGCCGCCGGAGTTGAGGTCAAAAACGCCGAAGGCAAGCATGTTCCCGTTTCCGGCACCGAGCTGGAAGTAGTCCGGAAACAAGCTCCCCAGCGCTGCAGCGTCAGGGAGGTACACATTCTCCACGAATGCCCGCATCTCGTTCAAGACAGTTCTGAATTCTGCGATCTTCTCGGCGGTGACGTTCTCAGTGCACCCACCGACCACGAAGGAACTCACATGAGGGAGCTTCCCGCTGAAGATGGCACCTAAGTGCTGAGCCTTTCTTCTGATCTGCAGGGCCTCGATATAGTGTGCCACCAATGTCTCGGCGACCGTGCCGGATGCCATATCGGGTGATACGTAGCGAGGCATCCAGGGCGACATGTCCAGCAGCCCCGTCGTATCGATGAAGTCCACCGCCGACAGATGGTAGAAGTGCAGTATGTGAGATTGAAGGAAGTTGGCTCCGAGGACGAGATTACGAAGCACCCTGCCGTTGTCGGGCGGAGTGACGTTGAATGCGTTGTCGAGGTTCAGGCAGGAGGCCATAGCGTGGGAAACAGGACAAACACCGCAAATCCGCTGCGTATATTGGCCGGCGTCACGTGGATCCCGCCCGGCCAGGATGATCTCGAACCCACGGAACATCGTGCCGGAACTTCGGGCGTCGACAATCTGGTCTTCGCCTCCCACCGCATCGACAGTCACGTCGATTCGAAGGTGCCCTTCGATGCGGGTTACAGGATCAATTGTGATCGTCGTGGCCACTGATCTCTCCCATTTCCCGATGGTTGTCTGGTCTGTTGGTCACCTTCTTCTCCGGACCACCGACCGTGGTTCCTCGATCGCCGTCATCAGGGGACTCGGTCCCGTCCGGCGTCGGCAAGTACACATAGAACGGTGACAGCGCGTCGGGGAAACCGGGTTCCACGCACCCCAGGCATGTAGTTCCTGAGCCGATGCACCAGTTCACGCCGAACTCACCCGAGCCGTCGCTGTTCCACTTCCGCATGGGGCAATCGGCATACGTTCTCTTACCCTTGCAACCGAGCAACTCCTTGCAGCCTTCACCACTCAACTCTGGTGCAAAGTTGATGCCCTGACCGCAATATTCGCGCCGGTTGAAGCAGTTGTCGTGTATCCGCCTCCCGAAAAACTCCAATGGGCGCCGGTGTTCGTCCAGCGGCGGAACGTACCCGTTGGTCAGGAGATATACGATAGTACCCACGAGCCAGTCGGGATGGGCAGGGCAGCCGGGCAAGTTGATCAGCCTGTCATCGGAGCCGAGTACTCCGCCTACACCTTGCGAGTTTGTCGGGTTGGGGGCACCTGCGGTGACACCGCCAAAGGACGCACAAGTTCCCAAAGCCAGGATGAAGCTCGCGTTCTGGCTGAATTCCACCACCGCATCGTACATGCTCAGACCATGCCAGACGGTGCAGTACTTTCCGTCACCGCCGACGGGGATAGCCCCTTCGACAACGAGAATGTACCCGGGCTCGGCACCGGCCGCCTCTCCAACCGACACCGCCATGTCGCCCGTCACCGCCATCAGGTTGTTCTGGAATTCCAGGTCGATAGTGGTCGTCAGAAGGCTGTCAACGGTCGCGTAGTGAATACTGTTCAAAAAGGAGATGGCGTCCCCATCGCAACCCGCCCCCTGCAGCCAGATGACACGAGGCCCTCCTTCAATTCGCAATACCCTGCCCAGGCTCGCAAGAGCGGCGGGGGTAAGTCTACCGGCAGCTGCAGCAGCCGCTGCTACCTTGAGAAACTCTCGACGACTGAATCTCATCAGCGTTCCTCCGCCTGCTCGCCGGCCGGAGCGGGTTGGGGCTCGGGAGACGGCACCGGAACTCGGGGAACCCGCGGTCGCCAAGGCGTTATTCCGAAGAAGTTCTCCGCCTCGGCCAGCGATGCCCGGGCGTAATAGGCGTTGTGGGATCCGTAAGACCTATCAGCCTTGACGAACTCGTAATCGAAGACCGCGTACCCGTACTGCACCAACTCCTCCGGCGTGAGTGTCGAAGGATCGACGTACAGCGAGTCACTCGGATCCAGGTACTTGGCGATCTCGGCCAACCGCACCTCCATTTCCTCCAAAGCCACAGCGACCAGCCACGCAGCCGTCGTCTCCAAATGGCAGGGCTCACATGCACGCATGTTAGCCTTGAAGGTATGCCCGCTGTCGACGGGTTCCTCAGGGCCACCATAGTTCTGTTGGTACATGTGGCAGGTCGTGCATTCGTCGGGTATTCCCCACCAATGCTCGGTGTACGGTCCGGTCATGGGCGTTCCGTCAAGTTTGTAAGCCCCCGTTCCGTGGAGCATGTCGGCCTGCGACTGTGTTGGCTCATCCGTGGGGACGACACCGTCCAAGTTGTGGCAGTCGGCGCAGAGGAATCTGGGCGCAAGCCGAAGCTGGCCAATGTTCTCGCTGCCGTGTGGATCGTGACACGCTACGCATTCGATAGATTGGGTCGCACTTAACAGGGTAGGTTCCTCACCAGGTGCGGCAAGGCGGTAATCCGTCGAGTGACATCGCAGGCAATCGTCCTGCGCCCCGGGGTCGAACTTGAGGTCCAACAACGACGTCGAGTGTCTCGACGTGGACCATTGCTCGAACTGTGGATGGTGGTCATCTCCACACAATCCGTGGCATGACTGGTGACATGCGCCGCACAGCGAAGAATCCATGTTGGTTGGCGGGAGTACTCCTGTCGGATCGGCAGCATGGTTGCTTCCGGGACCGTGGCAGTTCTCGCACTGAACGTCGGCAAGATGGGGGGATGTCTCCATATTCACGAAGCCGCTGGCCAATCCGTAACCCACCGTGTGACACGGGAAACACAGCTCGTTGTCCTCATCTCCGCTGGCGACCAACGTGTCAAAAGCAGTGGCATGAAGCGTCCCGGTCCAGCCCTGGTGATTGTTTGGATGACAGGACACACAGGCTCCCACCCCCAGATAAAGCGGCGGGCTTGTGAGCGGTCCGGTCAGGTTCAGAGCCAGGATCGGAAGATCGTCCATATCGACGTCACCGTCTGCGTCCAGGTCCGACCTGGCGAAGGAATCCGCAAGGCAGGCTGGGGGCCGCGACGTCTCGTCGGGGCCGGCGAGACAACCCTTGAACAAGGCAACGTCAAAGCGATCCACGTCGCAATCCAGGTCGATGGTCCCCAGTGACCGACCGGATGGATCGACTCCGCCGGGAGCGCTGACCTCGGGACAGGAATCACAGACGTCGCCGACTTCGTCCCCGTCGGTGTCGGTCTGATCGAAATGATGAAGCAGAGGGCAGTTGTCGCAAGCATCGCCGGCTCCGTCCTCATCCGAGTCGGATTGCGTGGGATTAGCCAGCAACGCACAGTTGTCACAGACGTCGCCGACTTGGTCTCCATCGGTATCGAGTTGGTCGGGATTGTATTGATCGGGGCAGTTGTCACTCGCGTCCGGCGTGCCGTCGGCATCCTGATCGTCAGGAAGAGACGCCAGAGGCCAGGCACGCATCGCCGCCTGATAAACCTCGGCTGGAGCACTGACTCCGGGAGCTTGCGCCCAGGCGACAATCTTGATATCCTCTTGGTTGGCCCAGCTAACGGCGTCGAAAGTAAACAGATTCTCGACCGCCTGTACATTGCCGGGTGCAAGCAAGATGTCCTGCGCGGGAGCCGCCTGTTTGAAAGTGTTGCGATGGTAATCTTTCTCTGGGGGCCAGTGGTCCAGCACTTGCACCGTGTGAACCCTCAGCGTCTTGCCGGTGCCGCCAGCCTCGATGCCCACCAGAGCGGTGATGCGATACGTCTGCCCACTTACCTGTTCTGCGCTCAGGGTGATCGTTACGTCGGTGGTGATTGCGCGCCGAGGGAGAAAGTGGTTGACCCGGTAAATGAGGTACTGGCCGTCGATATCCGACAACGAACCCACAACAGGGTCGATCCCGTCGAACGCGGCGAACGGCGTATACTCGGCGCCGTTGAAATCCCAGCGATCATCTCCCCAGGACGTCGCGTAATCGTCGAACATGTGGAATTGCACGAAAGCAAAGGAGTCAGGATAGACATCGACCAGCCTGCTTAACGCGGGACCCGCGTAACCGCAGGATACTCAGTATTGGTTGGTGAATTCCTCGCACAGTACGGTTCGCTCTGCACCGAAGGCGGGTCCCGGCTGGCACGGCCAGACCGAAACCACCGCGAAGGAAATCAACAACCGCGACGACAGTAGGCGCAGTCGCAGACAGGCTGCCCGTGATGGACGCTTGAGGACCACCTTCCCCCCATTCTCGGCATTACGAGGTTTTAAGTTTTTAATCGGCCCGTTCTGGTTGGCAAACGATTCCACAAGAGGATGTTTGCACAACCTTAAGGATTCATACCACAAATCGCCCGAGAAATCAACCCACATCCCACGATTATCGATTCTCAAACGGCTATTTTACGCGGACCAGCTACCCGACTCACGCGATAACGGCCTCTATCGCCGTGATTTGACCCCCATTTGAATGCACCGCCGTAACCATCCTTGCACCTGTCGTTTCCAGTTCGGACAATCCTCGGTCGTTTCCGCGCGCAACAACCCCCGCCCCCGCGAAGCGTCAACCTTTCGTTCTGTCGCCGTATCGACCACGCTGCACCGACATCGGACGCACTCCGAACCGATGGATACAATCCAGGATCGCGTCGAACGACTCTCGCGGCCTCCAGATGCAATTCGCCGAGCGGCATACGGAGGGCGGCCTCGTTAGCGTAGGGGGCTCGTCGACGCGCGTCTTGATGGAGAAGAGAGCATCGAGGCTTCGACGCCGTCCTACGGCTCGCCTGTGAACACGGCCTGCATACCGGCAAAGTCAGCCATATCCACGTCGCCGTCGTATTCGAAGTCAAACGGCTCGCACTGTGGATCGTAGGGTCCGTTGTCCGGACCGGTCATGCAGGCTTCCCAGGCGGTGAAGTCGCCTAGATCGACATCGTCGTCGCAATCGTTGTCGCCGATTCCGAACTCGTAGGCACCCATGTCCACGACTTCGCATAGGATCCGGGCGTGCCCGTCAAGATCGGTCTGCAAAACATCTGGCGCGTCGTTCCAGCCGGTGTTGATGCATGGGGAGCCGGGCTGCAATCGATAGTCGCCGTCCATCCAGAAGTCGTCACTTGAATCCTCGGGCGTGCCGTTGTCGTCCCAGTTGCCGGGATCCACCATCAGCGGGTCAGTGTCGATGTTGCCGGTACCGGGATAGACTACGCCGTCATTCGGCTGATCGTCCTGGATGTCGCTGTGGGTGGCGGTTATCGACGACCCGTCGTTGCTCCACACTTCATCACCACCGTCCAGGAGGATGCAGTTGGCGATCAGGACTTCACTTGGGAATTGGTGTTCATCGGAATCACACGCAAGAGCTTTTCCATGGTTTGCCTTGTTCCCACTGAACGTGCAACTCGTCACCGTCGGGCTGCTTTGCTCGCTATACATTGCGCCGCCGAGGAACGCAGACGAGTTGCCACTGAATGTGCAGTTCGTCACTGTCGGACTGCTGTATTTGTTGTACATTCCGGCGCCGCGGGCGGCGCCGCCTGGGTACGGCAGACTCCACACTGAGTTTCCGGTGAACGTACACCTCGTTATCGTCGGACTACTTGAGTCGTTGAGCATCCCGCCGCCGCGGTTTGGAGCCGAGTTTCCCGTAAATGCACAATCCGTAAAGGTCGCGCTGCCACTCGCATTAAACACCCCACCTCCGTTGGGGGCGTAGTTCCCGGTAAACACGCAATCAACCACCGTCGGTGTGCTGCTGGAGTGGTCGTTGTACATTCCGCCGCCCTCGGCGTACGTTCCCGCGGCCACATTGCCGCTGAAAGTACAGTTGATTACTCGTTGTTCATCCCGCCACCCTTGGCGAATGTCCCTATTGCTGAGTTTCTGCTGAACGTGCAGTTCATCACCGTCGGGCTGCCGAGGAATGTGTTATACATCCCGCCGCCGCCCCACCCGCCGGCCTTCCCGCCTCTTACGGTGAAGCCGTTGAGGACGGCAGTGGCGTCAGTACGGCTGCTGGTGACAACGTGGTAGCTGTTATCGTCGAACGAAGGGCCGGCGGGGAAATCACCAGGATCATCGTCTCCGTTGAGGTCGCCGCTGAGGATCGTCTCGTACGTGGCGATATCGCGCTCTTCGGGGTCGGCCGCCCCACAACCGGCGTAGCCGCCTTCCAGCCTGACGCCGTTGATCATGGAGAACCTTGCGTCGCGAGGGTCAGGGAGGCTGTCGGCGTCAGGTGTGTAGGTACCCTCGGCAACGCGGATGGTGGTCCCAGGCGTGGCGACGACCAGAGCCTCGTGCAGCTCAGTGTAGGCGAAGCACCAGGTCGAGCCGTCGTGGGTTGGGCCAGCGGCGTCCGCATCGACGTAGATGACCGTCTGGGCACTAGCCGTGGACAGGTGGAGCAAGGCGATCATCAAGAGGGTCAATGGTGTGGTTTTGCGTGGACGGAACATGCGTATCCTCCTAGCAACAGCTACGTGATCTGTTCGGCGCAACGAGCCAACCATACATGCTACCAAGTTCAGACGGCTGAAGTCAAGCCGCATGAAGCAGTACTTTAGCGGGTTAACTGGCTGGAAACTGTGTATCGCCGAAGAGGGGATAACTATTAGGAGTACCTGCGAGACGGGATGGGAGCATGGTTCAGTCTTCAGGCCGACCTTGGGGCTCCTTGCCGGAAACTGCGCGAGTCATCCAACGCGTGGAGCGTCATGCCGTGGCACTGCAACGTCGGACACGCTCACAGCCAACACGTCGAAGACCTCTACAGAACACGGCGAGAGTCGGATGCGGGGCTGTTGTCACAACCGTCAGCGCAAGCCTCGTTGTGTTTGTAGGCATCTTCGTTTTACATTCTCGAAATGCGGCGCCCGGGAGGACGAAGCTGGATTCACCCCGTACCTGCCCGCACGGGCGGGCATGGGCCAGCAAACGTGCTCCGTCGTGGGCTCCATCCTGGCTATCGTGCGATCGCGCGTGTCACAACGTGGCACCACTCTGCGACATTCGATCGGGGAGTGGGCGTCAGTCCGTCCACCCACGTTGGATCGTCTGCGTCTGTGCTCTAAGGACACACCGGTGGATCGGTAGGTGCGGGGAACCCGGGACCAGGATACGTGTCACCCAGAAACGCACCGAGGCAATAGGTCACGTCCGTGATGTTGACGAGATGATCGACGAGTTCGGGCTCGAGGTCACACCGCGCTTTGAGCGGGGCGCCGGGCAGGTTCTTGAACTTGTCGAGCACCGACGTAACGTCGGTGGTAATGTCAACAGCCCCGTTCGGTGGTCCGCACGGCGAGGTGGTGCAATCACTGGCGACGTCTCCCCAGATGCCCGTGCGCGTGATCAGCGATGCGGAGTAGTTCTCTTCGGCCGACGGATCATCGTCCTCCTGGATGGCCTGGATGTGGTAGGAACCCCCGGGGATGATCCAGGGTGCGTACACGTGGACCGTTCCCTCCGCGCTCCAATCAGTGTAGTGAGCCTCGCAAACCAGCGGGGCGGTGATGAACGTACGGCTCGGCAGGCCCGGCGCGGGCCCACACTCATCGACCGGTACGGAATTCTGTCCGGCGTTTTCGCAGATCTCGCGAGGTGCACCCACCCACATGATCGTTCCATTCCACGACTCGAACCCTGCAGGTAGGTCCGAGAACGTAACGCGGAGGGCGGTCTGCTCACCCGGATTCGTTCCGATGAAGGTCAGAAACCGGTTCTTATCCGTCTGGAATGATTCCGGAAGCGGCGCGGCCGGTCCCTCGGAGCCGGCCCACGCGTGCAGGCTGACCGCGCTATAATCATTGGTTGCGTCGATCCCAGCCGACAGGAGTTCGTTCATTGACAGATCGAGGTAGCGCCGAAACACGCTGTCGGGATTGTCCGGGTCCTGCGTGTTGTGGTAGGCACTGTAATCGTAGCCGTTCTCGATGATCTGCGGGATGAGGATAAACTTCGTCGCCCAGGCGTCGAGGGCGATGGGGTCCACACTTGCGACGAGTTGATCGCGCCGGCTTGCGATGGTGTAACCGGCACTTGGCCCGGACCCCGGACGAGCCAGAACCCAGATGCAGTCGAGGATCGTCAGGTCGGGCCTGCGCACATCGGCCAGGACCGAACCCATGCCCCCTCGCCCCACGGCGCTGTGTGAATCGGTGGCGAGACTCGTCGTGACCAGGCCCACGTGGTTCTTGACACTTGCCGTCACGGCGTAGATTGCATGCGTCTTGAACACGGGCATGTTGATTACAACCAGCTTGTCCGAGTCGTAAGTCTGGGCCACCGCTGACCACACACCGTATCGGTAACTGATGTACCTACCGAAGGCCGTCTGAAACTTGGGGTACGACACGCGGATGGCGGTTTGCGGGTCGAGCGTGTCGCTGACGATGTAGCCGTCGGCCATGTCACCCGTGTCGTACTCGTCGGCGGCGGTCCGGCGGATCCCGTCCCAAAGGCGTGTCGAGACGTCCCACCCTTCGGCGACGAAGTCGTTCACGACGTCCTGGGCGGACTGGCTGTGGTCTTCCGCGTTGCTCTCATCGCGATCCAGGTTGCCCGGCCAATCGCCGAACTCCTGGCTGTTGTCGGCCACGACGATCTCGCCGGCAAAGCCGTCGGGGTGTTCGACGATCCGGCGAATGACGCCGCGCAGGACGTCCGTGTTGGTCCCGCCGCGCTGTGGCCACTGCGCGTTGACCTTGAGAATCACGACGGCGGCGGCGGCGATCAAACCGTCCGGACCTGTTGTGAGGGTTGTGGCAGTCGATCGATGCCACTCGAGTCCATTTGTCCCCATCAAAGTGATCAGGTCGTCGACGCCGCCGTACCGGCCCGGCTCGATCCCGCGGGCATCGTTGACCAGGAAGACATCGGGATGGTAGTCCGCCCGAGGTGTCAACATCGTGACACCCACTTCGGGTTCGACCGACGCGATAACCCACAAGGCGAGCAACAACGCTCCGAGACCGCCGGC
>JAUXGE010000153.1 GCA_030622435.1 Planctomycetota bacterium | reverse complement strand
GTACAGCAGCGTCGGGTTCGTCCCGTCGGGTTTGATTCCCTTTCTGTGAGTGATGAACATCGGCACCCGCGTACCGTCCTTGCTCTTGTAGAACACCTGCGTGGTTACGTAGTCGCCGGGATCGAAATCTACGTCCGGTCTGCGGTAAATCTCGCTCTTCCCGGTCGCCATGTCGTAACGATAGATCGTCCCGCAGTCCGTGTAGCTCGTGAACAGGTAGAATGTCTCCCTGTCATGGCGCTTCCCACCGAACCCGTACGCGCTGCCGAGGCCTGGAAAAGCGACTTCGCGCACGAAGTAGCCGTTGACATCGAACATTTTCACCTGCGTGTGCGCGTCCTTGAGATACGTGGCCACGAACAGGTTTCCGACCAGATTGACACGGCGCAGGGTCTCGCGGGCCTGTGGGATGACTTCCTTCCAATTGGATCGGTCTGGATTATTGATGTCGACTGCAATCACCCGACTGCGCGGCGCGTCGAGATCCGTTTGGAACCAAAACAACGGCCCGTCGTTGTCGATGAAGTTGTACTGCGCCTCGAACACATCGATGAGTTCCACAACCTGCGCACTCTCGGCCTGAAGATCCTTGAAGAAGACCATGTTCTTGCGTTCGGTGCCAACCGAGACACTGATGACCAGATAGCGCCCGTCGTCGGTGACGTCTCCACCGAAACCCCACTCCTTCTGATCGGGTCGTTCATACACGAGCACGTCCCGGGACTGAGGCGTCCCGATGCGGTGATAGAAGAGCTTCTGGAAGTAGTTCGCGTCCTGGAGCATGGTGGCCTCGATCGGCTCGTCGTAGCGGCTGTAGTAGAAGCCCTTATTGTCTTTGGCCCAGGATGCACCCGAGAATTTGATCCACTCGAGATGATCACCGAGGTCCTCGCCCGTCTCCACATCACGCAAGAACCACTCCTGCCAATCCGACCCTGCCTTCGACACGCCGTACGCCATCAGCGTACCGTCGTCCGTGATCGAACGGCCGGACAGAGCCACAGTGCCGTCATCCGACAGCTTGTTCGGATCTAGCAGGACCTTCGCCTCGCCGTGGAGGGAATCCGCCACGTAGTACACCGACTGATCTTGTAAGCCGTCGTTCTTCGAGAAGAAGTAGCGATCGCCACGCTTGACCGGCATGCCGTAACGCTCGTAATCCCAGAGCTGTGTCAATCGCTCCTTGATCGCATCACGCTCGGGAATCTGCTCGAGGTACGGGTACGTCACACGGTTCTCGGCCTCGACCCACGCCCGCGTCTCCTTGGAATCCGGATCCTCCAGCCACCGATACGGATCGGCAACCTTCACGCCGTGGTAGTCGTCAACCACGTCGCCCATGCGCGCTTCCGGATAAGCCAGGCGGCCTTGAGGACCCGTGGAAGTACAGCCGATGGGCGCAACCACGACCGCAACCACAAGGGCGATGCCAATCCAATGCGAAGCCACGAATCGACGTACAGGCATGTTCAGCTCCTTGGAAAGTCTGGGAATCTTACCTTGCCGGGCTCAACCGGTTGGCCAACCGACGCCTTTGCATCGGCCTGCATCCGAGCGTCCGCACGATGTCCCGGCAAAACCGCTCAAGCCACTCTTGTACAACAGAGCCCCTCCTTCGACAACCCACAGCAGCGTCGGCTACGACTTCCGGTGCGCGACGGTCAAGGCGGGTGCGAGTATGTAGGTCGGGGCCGCAGACCCGACAACCCGGCCGGCATCCCTCTCGGCCGTCATGTAGCACAGCCACCCCCGGCTGTGATCCGACACGTCGGTCATCGACCCACCACAAGAGCCCCTCGCGGGGCGGAGATCGGATGGTCACCTCCTCTGGAGGTGGGAGGCGATGATCGCGGCCATGAGGCTGAGTGAGTGTCATCGGCCGGGTGGCCCACCTCATCTGGAGGTGGGGAACGCGATGATCAGTTGTCGGGACGAGCCCGACCTACGCCTGAGCGTATGTCATCGTCTTCCCCACGTCCAAAGGACATGGGGCATGGTCAACATTACCGAGGTCGTGAGGTTTCACTTCGTCGTGCCGGATACAGCCACCTAGATGTTCAACGCGCCCGCGCTGGCATGGTCACCATCGTCTGCGTCGGCGACGCTGCTTCGGTTTGGGAACCGCCGGTTGCGACGATTGATCGACGAACACTCCGGTCTCTTTCAGTTTATTGACAAGCGGCGTCTTGAACTTGCGATCCGCGAGTTCCACCACAGTATCTGAGATCGGCGTGAGCTTCTTGCCCCCGGCCTCGAGCACGCGAGTAGCAATCCGGGCATTCGGGCAACGAATCAGGAGCGTCGTTTTGATCGCCACGCGACCGCACTGGTCGAACCAGTCCCGGACTTCGCGCGTGACATTAGTGGGGATAGCTTTCGTACAGAGGTCCCGGAGGGTGCCAAGCACCTGTTCGTGGGTCATGTTGCAGCTCGCAGCCGTGAAGATGGACTTCTTGGTGATCTTGAACAGGGTGCCCGTGCCGGTGGCCTTTCGATCCGCGAAGCGCGCGATTGTAGCTTCCGCCAGCGGCGCGGGAGACAGGAATACAATGTCGAAGTTGGGTTGGACCACGATGTGCCCCTGCTGATCGCTATGCTGGCCGTAGTCGAAATCCTTTGTCATGTCCAGCAAATAGCGCCCGGCGTCCGTGAGCGAGATGCACAAGGCTGCCGCTTCACCCTCGAGCCCGACTTGCACACCCCCCAGAGGCAGCAGGCGGAGACGAAAGAAGTCGACCAACAATTGGCCCCAAAGGTCCTCCGCTTCTTCATCAGTCGGCGTCCGCCGCGACCATCCGATATGGAGCTCGAGTGGTTTGGCCCCCGGGCGCCGGCTCAGCAGCGGATTGGCTTGCTGCATATGATACTCGACAAACTGCGAGAACTGCACGAACCGCCGACGAGCAAGAGAACCATAGGTGTCAATCAGCGCGGCTGGGATGCCCAAGTCAAGAACGGGGTCGACTCCCCAGCTCACTGTTCGTGGCAGGAAGCGAAGGCGATGGTCGTAGTCATACGACGTGAATGGGGCGTCCCAGTCGTAATCGTCATCGTCATCGTCATCCAGCTCGGCTAACACGAGCATGTCGCGTGCAAAGCGGGCTGCGTCACCAACATCATCCATATCGAATCCAACGTCACCGGGCATGTTGCGGTGCTTCGCTGGCAAGCCAGCTTGCTGGTTCCGTGACTGGTCGGGCTTCAGTCGGTCGAGAATGCTCTTGAGCCGATCTCTGCTGGACATTCCCAGCCAATCTCGGGCTTCCGCTGTCGGTTCAAGCCGAAGGTCCTTGCCCTGGGTCCCCCGGGTTTCGATAAACCGGAGCCCCTGAAGGAACTCCACCGCGGCCTGGACGCGTTTACCGGACGTACACCCGTCTACCTGCGATAGCCACTCAGGAACTGACGTCAAGTTCGATTCAAGCTGCTTCTGCGCCTTGGCGAAAAGAGCCTGGTCGCTGCCGCGAACACGCGGCGGCTCCCCGCTCGCGCAGACCAACACCGTCGTCATATCCTCCATCAGATAGGCACAGTGGAAGCTCTGATCCGGTGTGACGGTCCTTGGCGGCTTCGGTTTAGGCCGGTGAAGCCGCTGCGGGATCGTGGGCCAGACGTTGATCATTGGCGTCATGTCGCCGTGCCGCATACTTGGGAAGAGCAACATGTAACGGATTCCCGCATACGTCGCGGTGGCAAGAAGAGGCAGGCTGAGATCCTTGAACCATACAGGCAGGTCTCCAAACAAGACGGGCTCGGTCGACGACATGAGTTGTCTGATGATCGATTGGGTGGCAGTGAGAGCCTCGCTGCTCTCGATAATCACCCCTATGGAGGCGTTCTGATAGTAGTACCTGGTCCGCAGGCGGAGCGATTCCCATTCTTTGGCTTGCTCGAGGTTCTTCAGGGAGAGAAAGTCTTCCAGCCACGCGATCGACAAGGCATCTGAGGCCAAATCGCGTATGTTACTGCGGTAATTCCTACCACTGGGCGATAGAGCGTCCTGCTCTGCACGTGTAAAGTGGTCTTCGATGTAGTTCTGCAGCGTCGCGGCATCCGGTTGCCCCAGGACATCGTGCCGACACATAGCCCTGATGGCGCGAGCGAAGGGATGACAGTCTTTGTGTAACTTGGCTCGTTGCCTCTCAATGTAGACCATCAAGAATTTGGCATCCGCGAGAAGTTGAAGGTCGTCTCCGAATTCCTTGGCATTCACGGTCTTGGCTGGCTTCAATCGAGAGAGAACCCGACGCGTTCTCAGCGCAAGCCGGTTCCACACGCCCAGACGCTGAAAGAAATCCAGCCAGTCGAGGTCAAACAGCTTCATGTTCCGCTCGCTAAGCGAACTGCAGGCTGCCGGCAAGCTGGCTTTGCCGGACCTGCGCCGCATTCAGCCAACTTCGGACGATTCAGGTCGTTCTCATCGAGTATCTCGTACGCGTACCCCTGCTCGGTGAGGAAGAGTTGACGTTTGAGCGCAAAGTCCTGCTCGAGCGTCTCCCGCGTGACCAGTGTATAGAAGTGGGCCTGATTGGCTCCCGGTTTGGGACGCAGCAGCCGACCAAGGCGTTGGGCTTCCTCCTGCCGCGAGCCGAACGTGCCCGAGACCTGGATCGCCACCGCCGCATCGGGCAAGTCGATCGCGAAGTTGGCGACTTTGGAGACTACCAGCGTGCGCAGCCGGCCTGCGCGGAAATTCTCGTAGTGTTTCTCGCGCTGCACGTTGGAGGTCTGTCCCGTGAGAACCGGTGTGTGCAACTCATCAGCGATGGCACGCAAGTGATCGACGTAGGTGCCGATGATCAACGTCTGCTCGTCACGGTGGCGGTCAAGGACTCGGCGTAGAACCGCCAGCTTGGCCGGGTTTTCCGAGGCGAAGCGAAACTTACGGCGTCGATCCGTCACCGCGTACTCCATCCGCATATCCTCCGGGAGGCGAACGCGGACTTCGGTGCAGACGGCCGTGGCAATCCAACCCTGTTTCTCCATGACCTTCCACGGAACGTCGTACTTCTTCGGACCAATGAGGGCGAAGACGTCATCCTCTCGGCCGTCCTCGCGCACGAGGGTTGCAGTCAGCCCCAGCCTTCTGCGCGCCTGGATATCAGCCGTGAGCTGAAACACCGGCGCGGGCAGCAGGTGAACCTCGTCGTAGATGATCAATCCCCAATCCCGGCCGTCGAACAGGCCGAAGTGAACGAACTCGTCCTGCCTGCTCCGCCGGTAGGTCAGGATTTGATACGTGCTGACGGTGACCGGGCGAATGTCCTTGGTCTGTCCGGTGTACTCGCCCACTTGGTCGGGGCGGAGATTAGTCTTGTCGAGGATCTCGCGGATCCACTGGTGGACGGCCGTCGTGTTCGTGACCAGGATCAGCGTTGAAGTGGAGGTTCGGGCCATCACGCCCAACCCGACCACCGTCTTCCCCGCTCCACAAGGGAGGGTGATTACGCCGGAACCGCCAGTGGCTTCGCCACCGGCATAGAACACGTTGACCGCTTCCCACTGATAGGGCCGGAGCGAAAAGGGCAACCCTCCGCCGGTGGCATCGCGCAGAGTGACATCGAGCGCCTCTCCATCCACGTAGCCGGCCAGGTCTTCGACGGGCCAGCCGATCTTGACGAGAGCCTGTTTGAGACGTCCCCGGTTGAGCGGGAGGATGAGAAAGCCCGCAGAGCCGTCGCGCGATTCGAGATACTTGCGCGCTTCTTCACTGCGCCAGATCTCCTCAGCCAGCGGAGCATCCGCGACGTCGAGCAGAAGGACATCACCACCTCGGTGGAGTTTGAGCCGCCCGTAGCGGCTCGCAAAATCGTGGATCTCCGTCAGGACGTGGCCGGGAACGTCGTACTTGGCATACTCGTTCAACACCGACTGGATCTGCTGCGCTGCCATGCCTGCTGCCGAAGCGTTCCAGATTGACAGTGGCGTAATCCGGTACGTGTGCACGTGCTCCGGAGATTTCACAAGCTCGGCAAACCGCGCAAGATGGTCGCGGGCTTCCTCGTACCGAGGGCTGTCCACCTCGACCAGGACAGTATGATCTCCTTGCACGATCAGCGGGTTCTGTGAGTTGTGGTTCATACCCGGATTCCCGCCTCCCTCGAATTCGAAGGACCACTTGACCCCGGATCGGGCCAACGAGATGATACCGATGATAGCCGGTGCCGTCGAGAGTGCGAAGTACATCACCGTCCTCTGCCACGCCGGCATCATCTGGGATCGAAGGGAAAGACGCTGTGCGAGGTTCAGGCTGTAAGGAGCTTAAGGAGCATCGTGGACAATGGCTGGCGTTCCGCGAAACCCGAAGATCTACCACATCACGCATCAGCGGAATCTTCTTCGGGTCGTAGAGGCGGGCGCGCTCTGTTCGGACGCGAAACGAATCGAGCTTGGGTTGAACTGTGCGGTCGTCGGCATGCCTGGTATTAAGCGACGGCGGCTGGAGGAACTGGAGGTCGACTGTCATCCAGGCACGAAGGTCGGTCAATACGTGCCCTTCTATTTCTGCCCACGGTCGATCATGCTCTACATCCTAACACATGGGCAACCATCCCGAGTTGGATTATCGGGAGGGCCAGCGACCGCTCGTTCACCTGCAAGCTGACATGAAGGCGACGATCAACTGGGCCAACGAGAGTAGCGTTCGCTGGGCATTCTCGGATCGCAACGCCGGGACGTATATCGCCGAGTTCTATAGCAGCCAGGATGACTTGGGCAAGGTAAACTGGGATGCGGTGCGAGCCACGGACTTCCGCGACATGGAAATCAAGGAAGACAAACAGGCGGAATTCCTGGTCTACGAGTCGTTCCCATGGAGCCTCGTCGAGAAGATCGGCACACTGGACTCGGAGACCGCCAGAGGCGTCAAAGACGCCTTGGCAAGTGCGAACCATCACCCTCCCGTGAGCGTCGAGCGCTCCTGGTACTACTGAGCACGAGGACCAGAGCAATGATTGGGCTAAAAGAAGGCGACATTTTGCAGGTGGACGCGGAAGCGCTGGTCAATACCGTCAACTGCGTGGGCATCATGGGACGCGGTATCGCACTGCAGTTCCGTAAGGCTTTCCCTGAGAATTACAAGGCGTACAAAGCCCTCTGCGACAAGAAGCAGTTACATCCGGGCATCGTGTTCGTGTACGACCTCAGCCGACTGCAGAACCCGCGGTACGTGATCAACTTTCCCACCAAACGACATTGGAAGGGGAAGAGCCGCATTGAGGACATCGAAGCCGGACTCAAGACGTTGGCTGATGAAGTACGTAGCCGTAACATCCAATCCGTAGCGGTTCCTCCATTGGGTTGCGGCTTGGGGGGATTGGATTGGGATGAAGTGCGTCCGAGAATCGAGGACGCGTTTCGCGAACTGCCCAAAGTACGTGTGTTTCTGTACGAACCAAAGGGCGCCCCTGCGGCGGATGCGATGGTCAAGGAGAAGAAGGCTCCAAACATGACCGTTGGCCGGGCGGCGCTGTTGGGGCTTATGCGACGTTATCTGTCCGCGGTGATGGATCCGGTTGTATCCCTCTTGGAAATCCACAAGCTGATGTACTTCATGCAGGAAGCCGGCGAGAAACTCAAGCTGCGCTATCAGAAAGGCACGTATGGGCCCTACGCTGAGAACCTGCGTCACGTCTTGAGCCACATCGAGGGCTACTTTATCACGGGATACGGAGACGCGGAGGACCGCCCAGGCAAACAGATCGAGTTACGGCCCGAGGCATCACAGCGAGCCGAGGCGTTCCTCAGGAAACATCGAGAAACCCGTACGCGGTTCGACCGTGTCGGAGATTTGATCGGGGGATTCGAGACACCCTTCGGAATGGAACTGCTTGCTACGGTTCACTGGGTGGCCACGCGGGAAGGGGCGTCCAATGCTGATGAAGCGGTTGCGAAGACCTATGCGTGGAACAGCCGCAAGCGGATGTTTAAGGAGAAACACATACGCATCGCGTGGGATGTTCTCAATCAGAACGGTTGGCTGACGACGGTATGAACCAGGACAATCGAGCATGTTATGAAGCGTCCAACGGACACAACCGAACCGGTGCCACGCTAGCGGCCGCGGCGATCGCGGGAGAGTCGCCGCACGCGGCTGTGAATTCACGGAGTTGATTCATGGCAATCAGCAGGTTGCTGACCGAGGCCGTCGGGTTCCAAACGCTGCGCGAGGCGTTGGAATACCTGAGCGTGGACGACTTGAAACGCCGAGCACGCTTGTTTGAATCGAAGCCCCCCAAACGGAAGGCTGAACTGGTTGAGCACGTTGCTCGCCAACTCGGAGGCGACGGGCTGTTGCGACTCTGGGGGCAACTGGGTGACTTGGCGCAAAAGGCCGTGTCGGAGGCAGTCCACGATTCGGACGGACCTCTCGACACGAACCGGTTTGAAGCGAAGTACGGAGCGCTTCCCAACTGGCACACTTCGAGGTCGTTGAACTACCGTGATCGCAAGACACCCCCGGAACCGCTCAGTATGCTCATCTTCGGTGAGGGATGGGTCCCGGACGACCTCGAGGAGAGGCTCACAGAGTTTGTGCCAATGCCCAGCAAGTCCGCGCTCGCGACCGTGACCGATCTTCCGTCACACGCTCCTAGTAGTGAAGCTTCATCCGCTGAGTTATCCTGTGAAGAAACGGCCATGGCTGCTCTGCATGACGTCAGAGCGGTGCTGGCATTGGTTGACGAAGGGAAGGTAAAGGTCGGCGCAAAGACCGGACAGGTCTCGCTCGCCGGTGCCAAGGCCATCCTGCCCTTCCTGCGAAACGGAGATTTCCTTGCCGGAGACATGGATGCCGTCGCGGACGCGAAGACGACAATCCGCCCGTTTGCCTGGCCGCTTCTTCTTCAGGCGGGTCGCCTGGCCGAGATAGCCGGTTCAAAACTCCGCCTGACCAAGGCGGGCAAGAAAGCACTCACGAGTGAGCCCCATGAGGTGATCCAGCTCCTCTGGAACCGCTGGCTCAAGAGCACCCTGTTTGACGAATTCCGACGAGTCAGCGAGGTCAAGGGGCAAACCAAGGTGGGTGTACTCTCCGCTGTTGCGGATCGACGCACGTCCATCTCCATCGGGCTCGAGGCAGCGAGCGCGGGAGAATGGATCGAGGTGGATGAGTTCAACCGGCACCTCGTCGCAACGGGCAACGGGTTTGTAGTCGCCAGGAAACCCTGGAGTCTTTACATCAGCGACGCCCGTTACGGAAGCCTCGGATATGAAGGATACAGCCACTGGCTGCCCAAGTGGTACTTGATGATCGTCCTGTGGGAATACGCCGGCACACTCGGTCTTGTTGACGTAGCCTACACGGATCCGGAGGACGGCCATAGTGACTACCGCAGCAACTGGGGCGCGGATTGGCAGGACTTCCTGTGTATCCATGAGGGATTGTTCTATTTCAGGATCAACGACCTCGGGGCCTGGGTGCTGGGTCTTTCTTCCGAGTTTACTGTTCCCGCGTATGAAGCCCAGCCAGTGCTGCGTGTGCTACCCAATCACGAGGTAACCGTGACCGCCCGCGTGCTGGCCCCCGCGGACGGGCTCTTTCTCGATCGAGTAGCGCGCCGCAAGGGAGACCGGGTCTGGTCTCTGGAGTTGCCGATACTGCTGCAAGCTGTCGAAGAGGGCTTGCTGCTGACCGATATCGAGAGCTTTCTCAAAGCGAAGTGCGACGGCTCCTCGCTTCCGGATACAGTCGCCGATCTCTTCTGCGAGGCGAACAGGCGTGTGGGTCGGATCGTCAGCCGCGGTTCCGCGCGCATCTACGCCTGCGAAGATCCGGCGTTGGCGAAGCTGGTGTGCGGCGACACTCGACTGAGCAGCCTCTGCCATCTTGCGGGGGACCGCCTTCTTGTGGTTCCCTCGGACTCAGACCAACGCTTTCGCGAAGCCCTTCGCCGATTGGGATATGTGGCTTCGTAGGTCCCTGCGGAAAGCTCGTCGCGGTAGGTCAGTTCAGGTTGACCTTCGACACATGATACCACCTCGATTGAACCGTATCGAGAACAACGCCCGCCAAGGTCGTGCCGAAGAGCCCGGGTCATGTCGGCCGGTCGATCCCGTTGAGGTAAGGACCACTTCCGTCAAGACCGACCTTCGGCATTCGTGCGGTCCGTACCCGGAGCGATGGGCACCGACCGGATTGAGCTTCTTCTTCGCTGACAGTCGGTCTGCGCAGGCAACTGCGCTTCGGAGATCGATTCTGCTGGAACGCTTGAAGATGATAACGCCTACGCCACCGGCTCCGCCGTGGGGGCGACGCACGTTCGTTGCGCAGGCTGGTATTCGTCCGCGCTGCGCATGACGACGGGCTCACGCAGCCGGTCGTCAACACCTGGCGCAAACTCAACCTCAGCAGGGTGTGGCAATATCTAGGGGCGCGATTGAAAAACTCGCGCCACACTTTATTGCGCTGGCGCGCGACTTGTGGCATGTTACGGGCATGGATACGTTTGTTAGTCACTCAAGCAGGAG
>JAUXGE010000405.1 GCA_030622435.1 Planctomycetota bacterium | reverse complement strand
GGGTGTGGCAATATCTAGGGGCGCGATTGAAAAACTCGCGCCACACTTTATTGCGCTGGCGCGCGACTTGTGGCATGTTACGGGCATGGATACGTTTGTTAGTCACTCAAGCAGGAGGCTTACCCATGGATCGCGACGTGCTGATCAATCAGATGGAGGAACGGTTTCGGGAGGAATTCGCCAAGGCGCTCGACGCCCTGGAGAACGCTCCCGATGGACATTGGATCGACGCAAGCGAAATGGCCTTTCGAGATGCAGCTTTGACCGTGGCCCGTGAAGGGCTCGAACTGGCTGTGCAAGCGAAAATCGAGGCCCATCCGACGGCGCAAGCCGCCGCTTTTTCCCCCTCCGGACCAGGCGATCGCAGACCTCCCGCCGGCGCGCAATAAGGGCAGTCGCCCTCTGGACATATTGACGATGGTGGGAACGGTGTCCGTGTTACGCCGGTACTTCTGGTCTCGCGCGACCGCGGGCCTGTGTCCGGTGGATGCCCTCTTGGGCGTGGATGACAACACGGCTACCCGTGGCGCTCGCCGTCTTTGCTGCACGCTGGGAATCATTCACGATTTCACGCAGGGTGTCGAAGACTTGTATGTGGTAGCGGGTATCCGGATTTCGGACGAAAGGCTGCGTCAGCTTGTCGAAAAGGAGGGGCGCGATGCGCTTGCGGCTCGTTTGTCCGGCGCCTTGGCCCCTGTGTGGTCGGCTTCTGAAGCCGGGCGTGTATATGTCGGGGTCGACGGGGTGCTGGTACGAGCGGTCACCCAAGACGAGAAACAGAAGCGTCACCAGCAGCACGAGACACGGCGAGAAGCCCGCCACAAGGCTGGCGAAGGCAATACGAAGCCTCTTGCGCCACTGCGGCCGGGAACCGCGGACAACTTCAAGGAGATGAAGATTGGCATGCTCTATGACCAAGAGAAAACGCGTGTCCTGACCTTTGCGACGCAGCAGGACCACATCGGCTTTGGCCGTCTTCTGGGAAATCAGGCAACCCAGTTGGGGCTCGAGAAGGCTGACGAATCCATCTCCCTGACCGACGGCGCCCCTTGGATTCGCAACCGTATTCTCGAGCACGTACCGTCCATCGGTGCGATGTTGCTGGACTTCTATCATTTCAGCGAACACGTCTGGGATACGGCCAAATGCTGCCTGCCAAACGGCGAGGAAGCGAAGGCATGGGCCGAGGCTCGGTTGAAGGAAGTCAAGGAATTGGGCCCTCAGGCCGTCCTGGCCGCCATAGCGGAGTTGAACAACAAGGTTCGGTCCGCGTCCAAGCGTGAGAGTCTGCGCCTGCTACGCGGCTATATCACTGAACGGTTCGAAATGTTGGATTACCGCCGAGCGTTGGCTCGCGGCTGGGACATCGGCTCGGGGCCGACCGAAGCGATGTGCAAGAACCTGACGCTCCGGCTGAAACGAACGGGCATGAAATGGGATCCGGACAACGCCGCTGCCATCATGAACTTAGTGGCCCTGCGAGAAAGCGGCCAGTGGAATCAGTGGTGGGACCGCCTCGCCGCCTGATGCCACAAAAAATTGCCACACCCCCTCAGCATGCATGTGGGCTCGGGCTCAGAACTCGGACCGGTGAAACCTACGAACCGGCCGAGAGGAGTTGAGTAACGGACAAAATGACCGGGAGGGCCGTGATCACGATCGCCAAACGGGCCAGATTGCGTCCTACCCGTGGCCTACGACGCCCAATCACTTCGCAGACGATCACAACAAGAATCACAAGGCAGAATTTGTAGATCAGGATTCCCCTTAGTCCAGCGTGTGCTATCACGGCATCAGCCAAGATATTCACCTCACTTCCTCCGAGCAGCAGGATGAACCAAGTCAGAACGATATCGACGGCAGACGTCAGCACAAACCACTTGTAAGCGGTTGCATAGAGCATCCGCGGGAGGGAGAACCAACCGATCCGCCTACGAGTACGAGAGCTTCTGGTCGGCACAAAGGCGGATCCACAGCCTGGACAGAAAGCCATCGATGCCGTTGCGGGTTGGTAACCACATGCGGAACACACCGCTGGGCCGGCCTGTTTGGATCGTTTGATCCTCATGCAGGGAGATTCGGGCGTTCAGATTGGTTATTTTGGCCTTCACACAGACGTTCGCCACCGAACGCCATCGTGGTGGTCCACCTCGTAATAGAATATTGGGCGGCTTTATAGGCGCGAAGCCGGCAGCCGTCGGAAATGTGTGTCATTTCTCGGCGACAGGGCGGTGGACAGGATGACCTCCGGGTGGGCACCCCGTAGGTTCCCCACACCCTCGCCAAGCAACCCGGCTCACACCCAGCTCCCACACACTCCGCACAGTACCTGCCCGGTCGGACCATGGCCGCATCACACCCCGGCAGTCGTGGCGGGTGACGCTCAACGCGCCTTCACTTCGAGTTCCTGCCAGCGGACATACAGCGCCTCGACGTGCTTTGTGGCAACCTCCAATTGCTCCCAGCGTTTTTGCGCCTCGACGTGATCGCCGGCGACTTCAGGATCGTCCACCGCCCGACGGCATTGTTCGACAAGTTCCTCCGCCTCCAGAATGGTCTCCTCCATGTTCTGGAGTTCCTTCGTCTCGCTGGCGGTCAGGCGATTCCGATCGGCCTTCCTTTTTGATTTCTTCGCCTTGACCTTCGCAACGTCTCCACCCTTCCCTTCTCCGAGACGGGCTCGAGCCGCCTGCCACTGAGCACAATCGGCATACCGCCCTACACGCCCATCGCCGTCGAGACCCAGAATCTCCGTGCAGACGCCATCGAGCATGCGGCGATCGTGCGTCACCAGCACGATCGCACCGGGAAACTCGGCGAGACTCTCCTCGAGCACGTCGAGGGATGCGATGTCCAGATCGTTCGTGGGCTCGTCGAGAATGAGCACGTCGGCCGGGCGAAGCATCAGGCGGGCGATCACGATCCGAGCCTGCTCTCCGCCCGACAGCTCGCTCACCGGCATGTCGAGTTGGTCGGCCCGGAAGAGAAACCGCTTGGCCCAGGAGCTAATGTGGATGTTCCGCCCGCGAAAATCCACGCTTTCGTTCTTGCCCGCCAGCGCCCGTCGAAGGGAAACCTCCTGTGGAAGTTCCTCTCGCTTCTGGTCGAACACGACGATGCGCACATTCTCAGCCATGTCGATCCTGCCCTCGTCGGGCGGAAGATCACCCGTCAGCACGCGGATCAACGTCGTCTTGCCGCTACCGTTCGCGCCGAGGAGCCCCAGCCGCGTCTCCGGCGAAAGCAACAACGAGACATCCTTGAACAGCAGTTTGCCGCCGAATGTCTTGGCAAGCCCCTTTGCCGCGAGCAGCTTCCTTGACCTTCGACCCGTACCTTCGAAGTCGATGCCGGCCGCCGCCGTCTGATCGTTGCGTTGTTTCAACTCGCGGAGTTCATCCT
>JAUXGE010000034.1 GCA_030622435.1 Planctomycetota bacterium | reverse complement strand
TATCGGTACTACGAATACAATCATGATTCAGCGATCGCCATGGTTTGGGGTGGGTCGTGGCCAATCGTGTGATCCATCCGTCTCCCACCCAACTCGGCGATGCAACGAGACGACTCTTCGGTCCATCCAAGCCCTGGGATGGATGGGGCACACCGCCGATGTTCCCGGACTCTTGGTTTGCGCTTAGAGTACATACGATCGGCGGAGCACGTTTCGCCGACCCACGCGATCGAGCGTTGGTAAGATCTTGCGGTTTTAGCCAGGAGACCCAGCTATGAGGTGCACAATTCTCAAACGTCTCGGGGCCGCTGCGATACTGGTCGCATCGGCAGGACTGCTTACAGGTAGTGGATGTGGTATCTGGGACTATTCGAACCCACCGCCGGGCGAACTCGTCCAATCAGCCAAGCCCCGTGTCGCGTCCCCCGACGTGTCGGAGACGGATCTAGCCGAACTGGTCGAGGGGAACAGCACCTTCGCGCTTGGCCTTTACGATCATCTGCGCGACGAGGACGGCAACATCTTCTGCTCTCCTTACAGCATCTCGCTGGCGTTGGCGATGACGTATGCCGGCGCTCAAGGTGAGACCGAGCAGCAGATGGCCGAGACGCTTCACTTCACGCTTGGGCAGGATGGTCTGCATCCAGTGTTCAATGCCCTTGATCTTCAGCTTTTAAGCCGTGTGCAGGACGAGTCGGATGATAACGGCGACGGATTTCAACTGAATATCGTCAATCGAATCTGGGGCCAGGTCGGCTATTCCTTTCATGAGTCGTTTCTCGATGTCCTGGCAGAGGATTACGGGGCCGGCCTCTCCCTTCTGAAGTTCTCCAATGCACCCGAGGCTTCCCGGATTGCCATCAACGATTGGGTCGCCAAACAGACGAAGGATCGCATTGAGAACCTGATCCCGCCGGGGGCTGTCACCACACTCACGCGACTCGTACTCACAAACGCGATTTACTTCAAAGCAGACTGGAGCAAGCCCTTTGATGAAGATCGCACCAGCGACCGGCCTTTCGACCTTCTCGACGGAGCACAGGTTACCGTGCCGATGATGCGACAGAGTGCCGACTACGGCTACGCTTCGGGTGATGGCTACCAGATCGTTGAATTGCCGTACGAAGGTGATGAGTTGTCGATGGTGATTCTCTTGCCGGATGCTGGACTTTTCGAGGACTTCGAGAGCACACTTGATTCCGTGCGTCTGGCTTCTGTCCTGGAAGATATCGAGTTCCGCGAGGTGGATCTGTCCATGCCCAAGTTCACGTTCGAATGGGGGAAAGGCCTAGCCACCACGCTCTCGGCCATGGGAATGCCAGATGCCTTTGGCTCGCTCGCCGACTTCTCCGGCATGACAGACGTGGAACGGCTTTACATCGGAGAGGTCATTCATAAGGCCTTTGTGGCCGTTGACGAGGAGGGCACCGAAGCCGCAGCCGCAACGGCGGTCATAATGGATGGTACGTCGGCGGCGCCAGAGGAGGCGCTAGTCGTTACGGTCGATCGGCCGTTTGTCTTTCTGATCCGTGATATCCACACGGGAACGATCCTGTTTCTGGGCCGGGTTGTGGACCCGAGTACGCCATAGTCCTCGTGCCAGCGGGCGTTTGGGCTCTGCCCGTAGGACAGCGGCGCGCTGGGATCGCGCCCGTACAAGAGGGACATCCAGGCCAGTGCCCGATTAAACACGCTCAATGCCTCTTTGTAGTCTTCACCTGGTGCAAGTTCGACCTGGTCCACTACGACTACGCCGGGCGGGGCCATGAGGTCGTGACCGAGCGCGGGTGCCCCGCCTCAAACACATACGAGATACGATTCGACATTCGAGGCGGAAGGTTGTGGGACAGACAAGGTGTCTGATAGACTAGAGGAATGCCGAGCAAGTTCCGTCGATACGATGAGCACGGTCACGTTCATTTCTTGACGATCTTCCGCTATCGGTACTACGAATACGACGATGATTCAGTGATCGCCATGGATTGGGGTGGGTCGTGGCCAATCGTGTGATCCATCCGTCCCCCACTCCAACCCGGCGACACAGCGAGAAGACTGTTCGATCCATCCAAGCGCCGGGATGGATGGGGCACACGTGCCAACCTTGTGCATTCTGGGATTCCTCCTCGGCACGATGCGTGACGGACTATTTTCTCCCACAGCATTTCTTGTGTTTCTTTCCGCTACCACATGGGCAGGGATCGTTGCGACCTACTCTGGCGTCATGGTGTCGATAGGTCGTAGCCTCGGAGGTCTGTGGTGTGTGAGGCGGAGAGCCGAGTTTGGCGAACGGGTCGATGCCTTGTTCCTTAAGGGCGAAGTATTTCTTCCCGAGTTCACCCAACTCCTGCTGCTGTTGAGCCCGAAACTGCTCTCTTTCCTCCCGCTTCTGTCGCCATTCATCGGCTTCAGGTAGATCAATCCCCAGGATGTGAGCGACAGGAAGCAGTTCCTCCTCAAGCTCTACAAGGCTCGAATCATATTGCGTCCGGATTTCTTGCCTCACGACATCAACACCCCGGCGAGAAAACAGCTTGCAAAGACCGAGGCATAAGTTAGTGCGAATCGTCGTGTCACTCTCGGATTCGAGCAAAGCAATGATCGCGTCTTCGGACTCCTGAACCTTGATCTTCCCAAGCAGACTCGAAGTGTAAAGTCTGTAGCTCCACGATTCGTTCGGAAATGCGTTCCTTATCAACCGCACGGCTTCCGGATCGCCGATCTTGGCCAGGGCTTCAGAACACCGTTCCAGCATGTAGTCCGTGTCGATGCGAAACTTGTCTACCAGAATCGCAATCGTTTCATGGACCCGACGTTCACCCGCCAGGTCGATCAGGAATATCTCGAGCCAACTGTGTTCATTGTCTGGTGACTTCAGGAGTGTGCAGAGCGTCGCGGCATCCGGCACATCGCAAGGTGCCAGTGCCTCGACCAAAGTATCGACGTAGGCATGGTTGATGTCGTTGGCGTTCTTCTTCTCTTCCGACCGTCGAGCATAATCCTGGAGTTCCTCCCAAAGCTGTTGAGCTGACCAGCCGGCGAATTCTCGCCGATGTTGGATGAAGTCCATCGCCTCCCTGGTTTGGTGGGGATTCTCCAGGAGAGCCGTCTCATGTTTGAGCAGGAGTCCCACGGGTGCTGTGGCGATGGCTTGGTTCAGGTGATAGGAGACGTTGACACCAGCCATGCCGGTGGTCTCGGCCATGCTGGAGGAACGTGCAACCAGATCGAGAAACGCCTGTTCCGTTATTGGAAATCGGCGACAAGCGTGGAGGCCACTCATGTTCTCCTCCCCACCCCAACGGTCGCATGCCTGGAGGATCATCGGTACGATCCCCTCATCCTGGTGCCACTTGTCTGCGAAATATTCGACAACGGCGTTGCGAACGGGCTCGTCCTCGTGCAAGAGATAAGGCTCGAGTTCTTCAGGATTTATCATGTAGTCTGCCCTGTGAATTCCTGGAATATCTTGGCCAATCGTCATTTCAGGAGGCGGTTTCCTGATTACCTGATTATTGCCGGAGAAGGATGCCGTGCAAGGAGCGAGTGCCCAACTGAAGACGCACGCAGATCTCATCAGAGCTGTCGAGGTTCGGGCTTCAGGTTCCTGCTTACACTCGCACGGGAATCCGCCGTCGCTTCGGGCCGCGGTTGTTGTCTCGGATAGTCGCGCCATTGTACAGCATCTTCGGAGCGATAGACTCCCTGTGGAGAAGGTGGATTGCATCCGATCCCCTGCCCACCCACGGGACGCCAGTGGAACCGGTTCCACAGGGCGTTTGTGGGGTTTCATTGCACGCTCATTACTATGGAGATGAACGGACATGCATGAGCGTTTTTCCGACCGGGCTCGGCACGCCATGGCGCTGGCGAACCTCGAGGCCGGCAAGCTGAACCACACCGGCCTGCGCCCCGCCCACCTTATGCTCGGACTCATCGCCGAGGGAGAGTGCGTCGCCACCGAGGCCCTCCGTCTGCTCGACGTGGATCTGGACGAGGTCCGTGCGGAGGTCAGCGTGCGCATAGGGAAAGGCGAGGCCGAGGGCTCGATAGGGCGACGCGCCCAAACAGAGGAACTTCGGGCGGTCATCAATCTGGCGATCCAAGAGGCCCGCAAGCTCAACCACCGCCACGTCGGCACGGAGCACTTGATCCTCGGCCTTTTCGCCCACGGGGAGAGCATTCCGGCCAGGGTGCTTCGCGATCATGGTCTCAATCTCGATCAGCTGCGCGAGAAGACACTGGCCTTACTGCGTTCTGCGACGGAACCGTCGCACGATCCGGCTCACTCCCCCCGCGGCGATCTCGAGTGGGTTCACCAGCAGGAACTGGCCAAGGCCTTCCGCTCCCCTACGTTCTGGCACACGTTGATCCTCGCCGTTGACTCGGCGAACCGCCTGGGGGCCGGCGAGATCGAGCCGCCGCACCTCTTGCTTGCGCTGATGCGCGATCCGGCCAACGGCCTGGCCGATCTGCTCGCCGAGAAAGGCGTCACCGTAGACTGGCTGCGCAAGCGTCTCTCAGCGGATTGATGGCAACGCCACGGAGCTTCCGGATGCGACAAGCGGCGTAGCTCGAAAGCTTCCTCGAAACACGAGGATTCCTGGTGCTCGACGGCGGCTTTGCGACCGAATTGGAAGTGAAAGGTCACGAC
Source organism: Planctomycetota bacterium (assembly GCA_030622435.1). Taxonomy (GTDB): domain Bacteria; phylum Planctomycetota; class Phycisphaerae; order UBA1845; family UBA1845. Next base: position 14,598 of record JAUXGE010000034.1, on the reverse strand, counting down.
CTCAGTGACCCGCTATGGTCCGCTCGCCTATTGACCACAGATCCGGCAGCGAGTCGCGAAGTTCATCGATCCTCCCTATTGCCGTGACCACGCCGCCGTGCGATGCGTAACCCAGGGCGTCGGCGGGTGCCCCGTCCTTCGCCCTCAGCACACATGAGACATCATTCGACATTCGAGGCGAAGGGTGGGGGACGGACACGATGTCTGATAGACTAGAGGAATGCCGAGCAAGCTCCGTCGATACGATGAGTACGGTCATGTTCGTTTCTTGACGATCTCCTGCCATCGCCGGTTACAGTTCTTCCGCCATGACCCTGTCAAGCGCGTTTTCATAGATGGGATGGGCCGTACACGGCCCAAGCTGGGCATTCGTTGGGTAGGGTATGTTGTGCTATCGGTACTACGAATACAATCATGATTCAGCGATCGCCATGGTTTGGGGTGGGTCGTGGCCAATCGTGTGATCCATCCGTCTCCCACGCAACCCGGCGATGCAACGAGAAGACTGCCCGGGCCATCCAAGCGCCGGGATGGATGGGCCACACGCGCTGGCTGCAACCTTACTCGCAGGCCCATGGCTAACACACACCCCTGCAAGCCGTCCAATACACGGGACGCGGGCAGCGAATTGGCGTCGGGACGACTTATGTGGACCACGGATCAACAGAAATCGACGACACCGGGAACGCCTGGCTGGCTTCAGGACCACAGAACCAGCGGGGCGGGGCAACGAAAGGACAGAGCATGAAGCGGACTCATGAATTCACGACGCCCCTGCAGATGTGGACCGTCTTGGCCGCGGCTGCAGGGTGCGTGGTATCCGGCTGTGCGACTCCCGGCGACCTGACGGACTATTCATGCCTTCAGGCGCGTTATGACAGGCTTGCGATGTCCTCAGAAGAAAACACTCGCCTCGTCGAGGCGTTGGCCGGGAAAACCGAACGCGCGTACAGCTCGGCACAATATCTTTCGTTTGATGCTGAATGTACGTGGCCTCGCAACGTGCGGTTACAAGCTCAGGTCGCAATGGCCCCTGACCGGCTCAAGACCGTCGGCTTCATTGATGGCACGCGCGTTGTGGTCTGCACACTGCAGAACGGCCTCTTCGAAGAGTACAAAGCAGCGTTCAAAGGGATGCCCACGATGTACCAGCTGAAGGCCGTCGCTGACGCACGCGGCCCGGAGGACCTGGAATTGTTGGAGGGCATCGAGGAATACGGGTGTCCCATGGGTGGCTTTTATCACACCTGGCTTGGGCAGGGGGCGTCCAAACCAGCTTTCTTTGTCGAACGCACGCGCGCCGGCGATTACCTGGGAACAACGGTTCTTGAAGGCCAGCGATGTGATCTCGTGCTTTGCCAGCCGACGGCGCGCTACGGTGGGATCGAATTGTTCTACTTTCGGCCGGACGGCTTGGCTGTGCGATGGGACACCTTTCAGGCGGATAAGGCAGGGGCGGTTCCGAAGCATACGCGAAGTCGGATCTACCAGCGACTGTCACCAAATCCCTTACCTCCCGATACGTGGGACTTCGAGTCGCTGGCACCGAAAGACGTTGAAGCTACGAACGCGGCATACCACAGGATCGAAGAGTGCGTGCGCAAACAGGAGTGGGAAGAGGCACTGCGCATGCTGGACGAACTACTCAGCAAGCGGCCGAGGGATCTTGGCTTACACAGGAAGAAATTCGACACCTTGGCGGTCGGATTGAAGGACTGCGACGCGGCCATTAGCTGCGCAGGGCAGCTGTTCACGCATGTGAATCTGACGCCGGGTTTCCTGAATGAGTTCGCCTGGGCTCTGCTGACGGAGGAGAAGTACGGCGGGGAGTATGCCGAAATGGCGTTGAAGTGGTCAGAGAGAGCTAACGAACTGACAGACTTCGGTTCTTGGCCAATCCTTGACACGCTGGCCCGCGCCAGCTTTGAAACCGGGGATGCGGAACGGGCTATCCATCTGCAGGAAGAGGCGATCAAGCTCTCCGGCGGGAACATGCCCGCATTGGATGCGACCCTTGCGCTTTACAGAGAGGCAGACACAGGCAGTAATCAGACACCAACGGATTGACAGGCATCGCGGCATTCGGGCACGCACGCTGACGATAGTACGCGCGGAACTCTCGGCGTGTGCCCCATCCTTCGCCCTCAGCACACATGAGACATCATTCGACATTCGAGGCGAAGGGTGGGGGACGGACACGATGTCTGATAGACTGGGGGAATGCCGAGCAAGCTCCGTCGATACGATGAGTACGGTCATGTTCATTTCTTGACGATCTGCTGCTACCGCCGCTACGAAGATGATGATGATTCAGTGATCGCTATGGCGGGTGGCCCGCCCGCTTCAGCGGCCAGGGAGTCGAATCCGTTTCCCGAACGCTCTGCTGCCACTGATCTTGGGCAGCATCTCGGTTAGGTGACCCTCTCTCACGGAATCATCGCCTCGGACGGTGGGCGATCTGACGCGAGCGCCAGTTGCATGACGTACTCGAACGCTCTGTCGCCTCGTCACTTTCGCAATCCGTAACTCGTAATTCGTAATCCCCTCATCCTTCATCCTTCATCTTTCATCCTTCTCTCGCCCCCCTGATCGCTCAACCACGCACTCCCGCCGATCACCCCGCAAGTTATTCATTTAGAAAGGAGGTGTGCCCGATGCCCAAAGTCATCTCCAACATCCAGCGTCTCGCCAACCGCCGCAACGCCCAAAGCTCGCCCGGCCGCGCCACCCCCCAAGGCCGCGCCCGATCCGCCCGCAACGCCATCAAGCACGGCCTCCTCTCCAACCAGGTCGTCGTCTCCGCAGGCCACGGTGCCGAACGTCTGGTAGGTCGGGGCAGCAGACCCGACGTTCGACTAAATCATCAGCTGTCACATCGGCCTGGTAGGTCGGGGCAGCAGACCCGACGTTCGACTCGAGCGCCGGCGCAAACCCCAACGCACCCTTCCGACCTCTATGGAGGAAGCCTGATGAAAAAAAGATACCAAACGAACCCATCTGGCAGTGTCACTGTAAGCACCCGCCCCCAGCGACCGGGTACCCAGACATACCACACCGTGTTGCCTCCCTTCCCGGGATGCACCAGGGATTCGGTTTCGGGGTATCCTCCGGTTGACCGCTCGCGCTGCCCTTTCTAGAATCCCGGCATGATTCGATTGACGGTAAGCAAAAGGAGGACGCATGGCCGGTCCCGACACACTTGAGTTTACAGATGACGCGTTCGATGACGAGGTGCTTAACGCCGACCAACCGGTCCTGGTGGATTTCTGGGCGGAATGGTGCGCTCCCTGCAAGGCCCTCGGTCCGGTGATTGATGAGTTGGCGACAACATACTCTGGTAGAGTGAAGGTGGGGAAGGTGGATACTGATGCGAACAGAGAGGTGTCCGTGCGCTTCTCGGTAAGCGCAATCCCAACGGTCATCCTCTTCAACAAGGGCGAGATCGTGGAGAAGTTCGTCGGTCTGCGAGGGAAGAAAGATTTCGAGACAGTGCTGAATCGTACGGTCTCGGCCTGACAGGCTGGAACCACGCCAAGCCTCTTCTCGCGCAGCGTCTTCTTGCAGCCGGATAGTGGTTGTCTGCACTGCAAGTGGTTCGTGTCAGGTTAGGCTCGCGTTGCCTTCGAAACGGGATTGCACCCGGATAACCGGTTTGCACCCGCGCGTGCTTGACGAGAGTTGCGACCTCGCCCGACTCGGAATTCCATGGAACTCTCATGGCAGAACCGACCTCTAACCCGCCCCCCCCTGCAGACGAGCCTGCGAGAACCCATTCACACCAGGGTTGCTCGGCTTGCGGCAGTGGACGAGGGGGAGATGAACAGACGGGTCCAGGGTCCGGCTCCGACGCACCATATCCAACAACCGCGGTCCGTTTCGGGTTCATGAGGCTTATTGGTGAGTTCACCTACGCCCCGGGCTCGAAATTCACTCCAGGTGCGAAACTCGTCATCCAGGCGCAGCGCGGCATCGAGATTGGCGAGCATGTGCCGCTTACGTGCACCGGATGCGACCGCTCTATAACACCCCGGCAGATCGAAGAATGGATCGAAGCCAGTGGTGACGACACCTATGCTTTCAAAGCCGGGCGCATTTTGCGGGAGGCAACCGCTGCCGATCTTGCGGAATATGCTCGGATCCAGGCGAGTTCACGTGAGAAGAGAGCCTTGGCACAGGAGGCAGCCGATCGATGCGGCCTGCCGATCAAGGTGATCGAGTGCGAGTGCCCGTTCGGCGGTGAACGCATCATTTTCTACTTCACGGCAGCGGAACGGGTCGACTTCCGCAGCATGGTAAAGGATCTCGCCAAGGAGTACCGAACAAGGATCGAGATGCGCCAGATAGGTGCGCGCGATGAAGCCCGGATTGCGGCCGATTACGAGACCTGTGGGCGGGAGGTCTGTTGCAAGGCATTCCTGAAGACGCTCAGGCCAATCAGCATGCGTATGGCCAAGGTGCAGAAGGCGACACTCGACCCGTCACAGGTTTCCGGCCGGTGTGGTCGTCTCAAATGCTGCCTCCGGTTCGAGCACGTGGCATACGAAGAACTGGACAAGCAGCTTCCTCGCACAGGAGTCCGAATCCGTACGAAGCACGGTGAAGGCGTGATCATCAACCGGCAGATCCTGACGCAGCTTGTACAGTTCAGGGCTGATGATGACAGCCTGACTACGGTGGCAATCGAGGACATCACTGCCGTAGACGTGAAAGCGGAGGAAAAAACGGAGACTTCGCAAGCACCTGCCGGCAAAAGAGCATCATCGAAAGATCGTCCCGCCTCGGCGCGCGAGGACGCGGCGAAGAAAGGACCCAGGCAGCCATCCGGAAGATCAAGGCAGCGGAAGAGGACCGAGTCTACCGAGTCCACGCCACGGGCAATGAAGCCGCCAGGGGCAGCAACGGAAAAGGAAACCCAGGGACAACCGTCGCGGCGGCGGAAACGGCGCCGGCGCAAGAGCCCGGAGAGCCCTCGCCCTCCACGGAGTAACGGGAACGAGGGATCACCTCCAAAAAACAAGGAGTAGGATAGCGCGTCCCATTGTCGGTCGTACCTACGATGTTCAAATGATAGACGAACCGGGCAAAACGCTGGCAGACCTCGTCGCTCACGTGGGTCGCTTCCCCGAAGATGCCTTCATGTTCATCCGTGACGGTCTCAGCTACGCCTCGGACGAAATCCACGGAGCCGAAACCGAAAGCCACCGCTTGCTTCAACATTACCTCAGCCAGCAAGATCTTGACTGGAACGATCTCATTGCGAAATACCACACGGGTGAGCTTCCCGAGCCTGTGGTCGATGCGATAGACGCTGCGGGTGGATGCGAGAAGCTGAACCGTCATGTCAGTGGTCGCGAACTGTGCTGGTCCCTGAGGAATTATGCTCTTAAACGCTGGGGCATCTTGGCCCGCACTGTCCTGGAAAGCTGGGGGGTCCGCAGCACGATGGATTTCGGGCGGATTGTCTTCGGCTTCATAGATCTCGACATGATGCGGAAGCAGGACGGCGACACACTCGAGGATTTCGCCGACGTCTACGACTTCGTCGAGGCATTCGAGGAACCGTTCCGAATCGGGCTGGGCGATGACGAACCGTCAGACGGTGACATTCCGTAGAGCTATTGCTTTCGGCGGACTGCTCGCGGTCGGTAAAATGCCAACCCGCCTGCCCACCCGGCGTGGTGAGCCGTGGGTCCACAAGCGCGCCAACCGCTGATGCCAACTCGTTCAGCTCGACGTGGGAGTTGATTCTTTCGGCGGCTCTGGGGGAGCGGGGGCGTCGCTCTGCGGCTCGGGCTTGTTTTCGAGCTTCGAACTGGTCGTGCTCTCGATGCGTGATTGGACGCTGATATCGTCCTTAACGTCGCGTATGCCCTTCTTGAACTCGACGATGCTCTTGCCCACCGAGCGGGCCACATCGGGCAGACGCCGGCCGAAGATCACCAGCGCGATCACCGCGATGATAATCAACTCCGTCGTGCCAGGCATTCCCCACGCCATTGTCGCAGTTTCCATCGCCTTGATCCTCAGCACGTGGCCAACTTGCCGCCTGGTCCCAAATGACGGCTTCTCGTCCTCGGGGCCGCAGGCATTCGGAGGACGCCCCCGACGCCCAGCCAACCGGGTTCCCACCCATTATACGGCGTCCCAATAGACGCCGTCAAAGCGCGAGTGCACCGAATGCCGTTGAATCTATCGGCGAGGTATTCCCGAGAGCCCATGATTTCTTGTCACCGCGTTGGTAGCGTATACAATCGGCGCGCCGGGTCGAGTGCCGCAACGCGGCTGCGGCGGACCCGCGATACCTTCAAACGGTGAAATCCATGGCCGACAGGCGGTTTCTGGTAACGGCGGCGCTTCCCTACTCGAACGGCCGATTGCACGTGGGGCACATCGCGGGGGCGTATCTTCCCGCGGATACCTATGCTCGCTACCTTCGCGCAACCGGGGCCAACGTACGTTTCATCTGCGGTAGCGACGATAATGGTGTGGCCGCTCTGAAAACCGCGCGGGAGCAGGACCGCACAGTCGAGGAGCTGACCGCCCATTTCAGCAGATCACAACGGGCGGATTTCGACGGGCTGAACATCGAGTTCGACATCTACGGCGGCACGCACCAACCCGAATTCGTCGAGACTCACGAACGACTCAGCCAGGAGTTTTTCCTCAGAATCTACGAGAAAGACCTGTTCACCAAACGCAGGACTCATCAACTCTACGACGCCGAGGCCGGCCAGTTTCTTCCGGACCGCTTCGTTCGAGGCACCTGCCCCCATTGCAGCAGCGACAGGGCGTTCGGCGACCAGTGCGAGGACTGCGGTCGTAGCGTCGAACAGAACGAGCTGATCGATCCGGTCAGTATGATGACCGGATCGAAGCCCGAGCTGAGGGAGACCGTTCACTGGTACCTGCGTCTCGACGAACTCCAGTCACGGTTGGCGTCCTGGCTCTCCGAGAAACGGGATACAGAAGCATGCGGCGCTCACTGGCGTCCCATCGTGCTGAACCAGAGCCTCGGGCGCATCGAGGCGGAAGGTCTGCCGGAGCGAGCCATGACGCGGGATTTGACCTGGGGCGTCCCGGTGCCGCTGGACGACCCGGATGCCGAAGGGAAATCGCTCTATGTCTGGTTCGACGCACCGATCGGCTACGTGTCTTTCACTGCCGCCCATTGTGAGAAGCTCGGGGAAGGTGCCGAGGCGTATGCGCGGTGGTGGAAGGACCCGGACTGCAAGATCGTCCATTTCATCGGCGAGGACAACATCGTCTTCCACGCTATCACCTGGCCGGCGATGCTGCTCGCTACACACGACAGCGACAGCGTGCAGGGGCTGTCCGGCGAGTACCAGCTTCCTCACAACGTCGTGTCGAACTCCTTCCTCAACATCAAGTTCCCGGGCAAGGAGGAGGAGAAAATCAGTAAGAGTCGCGGGACGGCCGTGTGGATCGAAGACTACCTCCAGACATTCGATCCCGACCCTTTGCGTTACTACCTGACGGCCATCGCCCCGGAGAACTCCCGTGCGGCGTTCGACATCGACGACTTCATCGCCCGCAACAACGGTGAGCTGGTTAACGCCTTCGGGAACTTCATCAATAGGACCATGACCTTCGCCCACAAGTACTTCGAAGGGCGGGTCCCGGAGGCCGGATCATACAAAGATATCGACACCGAACACATCGAGCGTTGCGCGCTCGCCGCCAAACGGACTGCCGAGGAACTGGATCTGTGCCATTTCAAGGCCGCCCTTGCGGAGGTCATGGTGCTGGCACGGGCGGGCAACGGCTACTTCGACTCGACAAAACCGTTCATGAGCCGCAAGACCGACATGGACGCCTGCGGGCGGGCGATTCACGTCTGCCTGAGAACGGCGCGAACGCTGACAACACTCATCGCCCCGTTTATGCCATCGACGGCAGAGCGATGCGCAAAGATGCTCAACCTCGAAGGCGACTGGCGGCGCTGGTCGTCCGCAACGGATGATCTGAGCCCCGGGCACGCGCTCGGCGAGCCGGAGATCCTGATCAAGAAGCTCGACTCCAAGGAGCTATTCGCCGATTGACGCCGCAGGAATGCCAGGTTCCATGGTGGATGCCCAATTCCCCAGAGATGCCGTGACTGCGTTCGCGGAGCAATTCGGCCTATCGCCCGAGTTTCTAGTTCGGGCACCGGGCCGAATCAACTTGATCGGTGAACACACGGACTACACGGGCGGACTCGTGCTCCCGATGGCCATTGATCGTGCCGTTTGGATCGCGGCACGAACAACCGACATGCCCGCAGTGGAGGTCTACTCGGCTCACTTCGACCAGAGCCTGACGTACCAGCTCGGGAAGGAGCCGGACGATTTCTCGGAGCCGTGGGCTCCATACGTCGTCGGCGTGCTCGCCCTGCTCGAACGCCAAGGCATCAAGCTGCACGGATGCCGGCTCTTGATCGGAGGAGATCTACCGCCAGGCGCCGGTTTGGCAAGCTCGGCCGCACTCGAGGTCGGGGTGGCGAAGGCGGTCTTGCATGCGATCGGTCAGAAACGTTCCCCCGTCGGGCTGGCGACCCTCTGCAGGCAGGCCGAACAGGAGTATGCGAAATCCCCGTGCGGCATAATGGACCAGATGTGTTGCACGAGCGCCCAAGCCGGGCACGCGCTGTTGATCGATTGCCGCAACACGGTGTGTCAGCGCATCCCTCTCGACCTCGGTCATGCCGTATTCGTCGTCATCGACAGCAGCGTACACCACTCCATCGCTGGTAGAGAATATGCCGCGCGGCGTCGTGACTGCTCGGTCGCACTCGATACGCTGCGTGTGGTGGACCCTTCCATCAGCTCGCTCCGTGACGTAACCGAGGATCGCCTCCCGTTTTTCGCTGAGCATCTCGACGACACTCTACTGCCGCGCGTCCGGCATGTGGTCAGGGAGAACGCCCGCGTCTTGGGGGCTGTCAAAGCCCTGGGAACAGGCGATCTCGACACACTGGGCAGGCTCATGACGGAATCGCACGAGTCACTGCGCGATGATTTCCGCGTCTCGTGCGAGGAACTCGACGATTTGATATCCATCGCATCGGGCGTCGACGGCGTCTACGGTGCAAGGTTGACCGGCGGCGGGTTTGGTGGATGTGTCATCGCCCTGTCATCCGGCGACGCCGTTCACGCCCTGGGATCCGCAATCCATGAATCATATGACGGTCTGTACGAGACCGACGCCTCAGTGTTCGCCGTGCGCTCCACCGACGCCGTCAACGTGATCGACACTCGTGCTTGAGGCTGTTCGCCCCCAGCCCCGACTCCGTTGCGAGGAACACGGCTAATCCGTTCGCAGGGCGATGAGGAAGAACCCCTGCCCCTTCCAGGCTTGGGTCCCGGCCCGCTCCAGCCAGGGCTTCAGTCTCTCCCCTTGTACGGCCACGTAATGAGTCACACCGTACTTGCGAAGCAGTGCACGGCGCTCGTCCCACGGCGTCTCCTTTGCGAGCATCTTCTTGAGATCGGCGCGCCGCCGCGGCTGGTCCAACACACCCTTGTTGCATGTGTTTGATGCCACGACGTAACAGTCATGTATTGCCACTATCCCTGGAGCGGTCGATGCCCTTGTCAACACCGTCGAGCCCACCGGAACATGCTGCGCCAGCAGTGCTGCATTTGCTCTCGGCCCCCACAGACTCACGGTCCTTTCCTCCACAGGCGCCATCACCGCCCGACCATACGCCGGCCACGGAGAGTCGCCCGTACTCCAACTGTAAGGAATCGCAATCCCACCGATCAGTACTGTCAGAATGGACCGAACCCACCAGTAGCGCACTCTCCGATCCAGAAGAAACACCACGAGTGACGGTACGAACGCGACAAAGCCGAGGTACAGCGCAAAATGCATGCGCGCAAGAACCCAATCCTTGCCCGCCAGGCGTACCACGGCCGAACACACGGGTGGCAAGTAAAAGACAACGCCGGCCGTTACAACAACGGCAAGCATCAGACCGGCTTCGGTTCGCCGGGCACCGCGTAACGCGAGGAACGCCCCTGCGGCCACGGCGGCAAAACGCCACGCGTATTGGCGACCGAAACCGCGCATCGGATCGTGCATGACCCAACCGTTGTCGAAATGCACGAAACGCCCATCCTCCTTCACCGCCGTTCGATCCGCGGCAAGGGATGAGACCACGGGACGGGATCCGAACTTGGAGACGAGAACCAACGGGATCGCAACGCCGAGCGCGGCCACGCAGCAAACGAGTTGCCAACGATCCGGACGACGCCGCAAGAGCTTGACCAAGGCAATAATCACCAGCGGCGGACCCATCAGAAGCCCGGCAAACGCGGCATACAGCCCGTGTGTCTGCCCGAGCACCAGAGAGCCGATACCCAGCTTCAGGGGAATGTTCCACGAACAGGGTGATCGGCACGCCTGCGCCGCCGATCCGATCATCACGGGAATCATCCAATACGGCGCCAGCTTGTTGGGATACACCATGAACGTCACCGGTCCCTGACAGCCGACTACGAACACGGCAGCCACGGACGCAGCCCAGCGACACTCGAAAATGCACCAGACCATGTAGTAGGCACCGGCGGCAGCAAGCAGCTTGCCCCAGGGCAGACTCGTGTACCAGACCCCCGAAAGGTCCAATCCGACGATCTGCGAGCACGCGGCATAAAACGCATGATGCAGGTTAGTGTGATAAGTTGGGAAAAAATACTTCGCTGCAACGAACGGGTCGTTGTTGTTGAAGCCGTGATCCAGAAGGAAACGGATCCGGGCAAGATGAGCTCGGGCGTCGCCGTCCACAAAGGTCCCCACGCGCGCGCCGGCGATCATGTCGAGAACGACGATCAGAAGCGCAATGCTCAAACCGGCGACGACGAGCTGCCAGAGGTCGGGCCACCATCGTCTTCGCGTGATCTCGACAACGGCCCACAGGACGATCAGGACGCAAGCGACGGAGAAGACCCAAACGGGGGCGTGAAGGACGTAGCAGAGAATCGACACGGGAGACAGCAGTCCCCATGTCGCCAGACAGGAAACGGCGATCGTACCCAGCAACCCGGACTTCAGATCCCGAGGACACACGACCCGCACGACGACGTAGCCGGGCAGCATCAAGGCCAACCAGAACAACAAAGAGCGATAGATCAGGATTGAGGTCACCGCACGCACTTTCTCGACGGCCGATCGTCAACGCCTCGGCACGCGAACCCGGAGCTGGGGCCAAACAAGGCGCCACGCCCTGCCACATCAATCAGGCAGGGTAACTCTACCAGTAATGGTAACGGAATCCACGTCAGGATATCGAATGCCGTGTATGAGTGTTTGCCGTCGGTCCAATCTCCTGATTTCACTTACCGTGCAGTTGGATCGGCTCGTGATCGCGGCGTGAGGGGAAAACGCAAGCTCTACGAATCGTGAGATCGTGACGAGGATCAGCCCGGTGGAAGCGGGATGGAAACGTCGGGGCAGTAGTCCAATCCGTTTGCACGCCTGAGCAAGTATGGCTGAGCACCATCCACGGCGCCACCGGCAACAACCTCGCCCACAAAGAGATCGTGGTCGCCAACAGGGATCCTGCTCCTGACGTCACACCCGATATGTGCGATGCATGATTCGATCAGTGGCCCGAAGTCCGTATCCCGAACGCCCAACCCTACAAACGCGTCGTCTTCCAGCGAATAATCTCCGCCGAAACGCTTCAATAGTTCGGTGTGATCCTCGCCAATCACGTTGAGCAGAAAACGTTCGGCCGCACCAACCAGCTCGGTGGCAGGCTGTCCTTGCTTCAGGCAAACCGTGATCATCAGGGGTTCATGGGCCGCCTGCTGGACAAACGAAACGACCGCGCCGCCTGACCGGCCGTTGTGAACCGTCGTGAGAACCGAACAGCCGCTGACAATCCGACCGACAGCAGCCCCGATCGTTTCAAGATCCTCCCTCATCGCTTGCCACTCTCCACCTTCAAGGACCGAACAACAACGGGAATCCAGGCCCTAATCTTAGGAGGAACCGAACCGGCATGCAAGCAGGGCAACTCCATGGAACGCAAGGAATGCGGATTCCACCTGTCACAGGACGGCGAGCAGCCGTCGTGAGTACGCATGTGCCCGACCGGTCGATGATCCCCCCGCGTCCGAGTGATGTACGAAAGAGCGCTCGACTCAATCAGGACTTCGGACAGACGTGCTGTACACATCGTACCGGACCTGTTTCCCCTCGAACCGGACGGTGGGATTCGGGGCGAGAGGCGGCGCGTACCTTGGTCGCTTGACGACGACACGCCGTGTGGCCACCCGGCGAGCGACGGCCAGAAGATCGGCGGAATCTCCGTCGTCGCCGACCAGTCGACGGCAGAAGCGCATCTCCTTCTTCGGGAGAGCGGTCTTCTTGCGTGGCGGGTACATCGGATCGATGTAGACCACATCCGGCGCGGCCGGGCCTGCCAGTCTTCCAAGTACCACGCGGGCGTCGTCGACGACGAGCGTCAGTCGATCCAGGACGGTGCTCACAGCAGCAGAGCCCTCAGCGTCGGCGCGGCTCATGCCGTCGCGAATAAGCGCACCGAGCACCGTTGAGCGCTCCACCGCAACGACAGTGCAGCCAAGACTCGCCAGCAGGAACGAATCCCTCGCCAGTCCGGCCGTGGCATCGAACACCGCAACCGGTCCACGACGCAAGCCGATCGCAGTGGCGATGGGCTGTCGCCGTGAAAGGTCCGACCGGCGCCGGAAACCTGACGGTCCGTGCAAGAAATCGACGAAAACGGGTCCGACCACACTGCGCCGCGCGTCGCGCAGCTCCAGACGCTCTTCGGTGACCGCAAGTAGCAGATCGGTCGCACCGGAAACCCCCGTGTCTGTACCGGCAAGAGGGAGCCCCAACTTCTCGGCAAGCGCCTCAGCCCGAGCGCAGAGAACACGATCATCCGAGTCGGCAACAACAGAAACCCGCGCCGCCCCGCATCTCTGATTGGCCGTGCTCGGGTTTGGTGATCGTGACTTCATTGGCTCGAGCTAGCGGGGCTCATCCGTGCGCTGTTCAATATCCGATGGAAAGAGGAGCGCACGCAGATCTCCGCGACGAAAAGTCACGATCATCCAGATCAACATGGGAACGATGTAATGCGCGGCCGGAGCGCGAAAAAGGACCAGGACGCCCGCGTGCAGGGTGTGTTTCATCCAGGGAGCCAGTGTATAGAGTGCAAGCGCATTGTCGTTGCTGAAGGTATCAACGATCCGAAGCCAGGTACGCATCGCGACGAACACCCCGACCAGAACCAGCCCAGAGAGCAGTGCCCAACCGCGACGCGACCAGGGCACAGGTGATGCCAACACGAGCGCCAGCAGGAACGCTGTCGGTCTATACCCGACGTACGCGCTGTTGATCCTCATGTCGGCGCTCGCCCGGTAGTGCTTGACTTTCGTGAACACCAGTTTCGTGTCCTCAGCATGATCGTTCGAGGCGTGCGGCTCGAAGGAAACGGAGCCCCCCCTGCCGACCGATTGAAACAATCGGTTCCCCGCCGAACGGAAACCGGCTCGATAGGCATCCATCAACCCGGGCCAAGGCGCGATGAGAAGTGCGTAATAAACCACACAACGAAGGAAGAACCCGCTAAGCTTCTTGAGTGGAAACATCGGACCGCGGCATCAGGTTTCGTGTCGCCCACCACGCCCACGTCACCCAAAAAGTGAGCGCGAGCAGAATGAACACCGGCTGCCAGACATCGACATGCATCGCCTGGAAAGCCCTCGGAAAGTAAATGCCCGTGTAGAACAGCGTGACGATGCGAATCAGGTTGACCAAGGCGATGACGAGCGTGCCGATCAGCAATCCGGGCAGTTTAGAGCGAAATGGGGCCGGGAAAGCCAGAACAGCCGCGAGGAACAGCGCCGACGGATCGATCGCGTCGCAGCCGTGCTGGATGTCTACCGAAAACCGGTCTGACGTAATCGACGTTCCACGAACTTGCGCGTCCTCGCCGAATACGTTCAGTACGGCCGCCGACGCATGGGCGTTGAATCGCATGTAGGCCGGAATGGCCCGCATCTCGATGATATCAAGGAATGTTACGGCGTAATACACACCCATCAGGATGACGAACAGGAGTACGAATCCCAGGATCGGCCGTTTGGCGCGTATCCACCTTCTGGCCGAGCCGGCTGACTGCCCTTGTACGCCGCCAGGCTCCTTCCGTCCAGCCCCGTCTGCAGACGAACCGCCAGCCGGGGACTCCGATTTCTTCTTCCTGTCGCGTTTGTCTCGCGTAGTCACCAGTGCCTCAGAAATAAACCGAGGGTCTCACTCCGGAATCCCGTGTTGGTTCGTCCCATACCTCGGCATCTTACATGCCGCTGCATCTGTTGCCCCGGCCCTCCCGGTACCGTGCCCTCCTGCACGACCGGTGGCGAACTTGGACGCCAACAAGCCCACCCATAGTACGACGAAATCGACTGCAATGCCAGAACCACCGAGCCGGACCGGACCCACAGGGCCAGTGACAGAATCGGCGGACGCCAAAAAACCGCAGGGCAGGTCATTGTTCCGCGTCAACGGAATGTTGACCTGCCGTTTTCCGGCGGCAGGTGAACCTCCCGGCTTTGCCGGGAGAACCAC